>CAYWOM010000119.1:0-1986 GCA_964459905.1 uncultured Polaribacter sp.
AAAATATTTTCTTTGATACGCTTGTACATGATACAGATTCTTTAAAGTTAATGATTGATCGTCAAGGAACAAGTCAGGTTTTAATGGGCTTAGATGATCCTTATCCTTTAGGAGAAATGGAAAGTGATGAGCAATCTTCGTATCCTGGTAAAATTTTAGATTTGGCTAAAGACAGAGAAATTATCAACCAAAAACAATACGACCAAATTTGGGAAGACAACACTTTACAATGGCTGTTTGGCGATGATGAAAAAGCAAAACAAGAGTTAATTGATAAAATACTTTCTAAAAATTAGTGGTAATCATTTGCAGTTTTCAGTAAATCTATAACTGAAAACTACGAATGAAAACCGAATACTATTTTTCACATTGTTTTAATACCTCTAAAGCTCTATCTTTTAAAAATTTTGGATAAAATTCTTTTGACTCTTTTTCTTTTTTTGCTAATTCTACTGCACGTTTTATAGCATCACAATAAGGTTTTGTAGATTTTCCGAAAAACTTAGCAGCACCCATGTCCCATTCTGCTTTACTCAAAATTACTCGTGGATTGTTTGGCGCAATAGCCAATGCTTTTACATATAACTGTGCATTTTTACCAGATAAAGACATTCCGTATTTTTGCCCATCAAAAGCAATATAGCCAGTATTTAATAATGCTTGTGTAATAATAATATCAGGATTATTTTCTGAATTAGATTTCGCTAAATCTAAAAATTCTTGTGCTTTCGTTAATTTTGTAGTTAATTTTGCTTCGTCTTTCATTCCGAAACTCCCTAAAATTTCTACTGTTGCTGCATAAAAAGGCGGTAACCAATTTTCTGGTTCTGCTTTAGAAATTCTTTCAAAAAGTTGAGAAGCTTTTGTGTTTTCTCCTTTTTCCCATAGAGAAAAAGCTTTCTGCATTCCTGTTTGATATTTTGATTGTGCAAAGGTAATTCCTGCAAATAATAACGCGATAATTAAGATAAGTTTTTTCATTTTATGATATTTTAATTTGTTGATTTTTAAATTGATATTTGATAATAAAGTAAGCGACTATAATATTTGGAATCCAAGACAACCAAGCAACTACTCTGTATGCTGGTAGGAAACCACCTAAAGTACTAATTAGTATTGGTAACCAAATTCTTAACGTTACTGCAGAAAAACAAGCTGCATAACTATAAATCATTAGTTTTTGATGTTTGATTACGTTTCCTTTTTTAATTGATGTAAAAGCAAATAGTGTTGTAAAAAACCAGAATAATGCCATTAAAAAGAAACCCGTTTTTGGGCCTATTCCACCTGTTGCATGAAACGCAATATAGAAAGCTGCAATTCCACTTATTAAACAGCACAAAACATAAGTTTTACCTATTTTTTTGTGTAAGTTTAAATTCTTATTTCTAAACTTTTTATTAAACTGAATCCAACCAATTAGCAATGCTATTCCGCCTAAAATAATATGTGTGTAAAACATGCTATTCCAAAGAAAGTCTGCTAATAAAATGTCTGATTTACTTCTTAATAAGCCAAATTTTCTATCGATAATAAAATAAATTATAGGATATAAACCAATTGCAATAGAAGAAATTGCTAAAAGATAATAAGATATTTTTTTTGTAATTACCTTAAATTTTTATTTGAATAGTTTTATTTTCTTCTAACTGAAACTTAGCATCATCATATTTTGGTGGCCCCATAAATCCTCTTGCATTGTTAGAACAACCATAGTCTTCTTTTGGTATTCCAAAGAAATTAGTATCCATTTTTTTGTTATCATTTTCATCATGTACAAAAGAAACTGCATATTCTCCAGAAGGTAAATTGTTAAATATTACAACAGATTTTTTATCTTTTATCTTTGCAAAATCACCTTTAAATTGCCTCTTTAAAAAGTCTCCTTTTTTGTTGTAAACACCAACCATTAAGGTTCCTTTGTTAGATTCTAATCCAGATATATTTACGGTTAATGTGTACGTTTCTTTTTCTTGAGCTTTTATT
>CAYWOM010000119.1:2086-5835 GCA_964459905.1 uncultured Polaribacter sp.
ATATTTGGGGTATTTTTATAATTGTAACCAAATACATTTTTGGTTCCCAAAGCATTATTTACAGAGAAGTACAAGATCTTTTGTTGATCTATTAAATATGCCCAATTTAAACTAACAGAGTTGTAATTTTTTGTTTGGTTATTTAAAAAACCAGCTTCGTTTGGATTTGTGTAATTTCTGCCAGAAGCAAAGTTATAACTTAAACCAATTTGACTTTTTAAACTTTCAATCCAATGTTTTCCAACCACAGATAAATTATGTTTAGATGTAAAACCTGGCCTGGCTTTGGTTGGGTAATTTCTGTAATCTCTTTCTGTATCTAAATACGAACATGATACCCAATAATCTGTGTTTTTAATTTTACCATTTTGCCTCCAAAATACATCTATTCCTTTTGCAAAACCACTACCATTATTATTAAAAGTACTGTTAAAGTTTGGCTGATTGTCATTAAACTTTACTAAGTCTTTATAGTTTTTATAATAAGCTTCTATTCTAAAAATTTGACCTTGTTTTACAGATTGAAAATTAGCAATTAAATGAGATGTGTTTTCTGCATTAAAATTTTGATTGAATTTTAAGTATTCATTTTTTGGGTTTTGATAAAACTGACCGTAAGCTAAAGAAAACTGCGTGTTTTTCCCTGACTTATATGATATAGATACTCTTGGAGAAAGTGTAAATTCATTTAACAACTCAGAATATTCTGCACGTATACCAACTTTAGATGCTAAGTTTTTAGAGAAGAAAATATCTGTTTCTATATACGAAGCAAAAATGTTATTATCAAAACCGTAAGTGAATTTCTGACTATTATTTGGAGTATAATCTTCCGTAAAATCTGTCATAAAATATTCTGAACCAAAGTTTAATTTAAACCTATTAGAATATCGTTTTCTAAGTTTAATTTTAAAATGCATTGAGTTTTCATTATCTGTAACGGTATCATCAATTATATTAATATTAGAGTAATCATTTGTATAACTTACCGCAGTTTCTAACCGCCAATTATTACCAAATTTATTCTTGTAAGAACCATTAAAATAAATATTTCTATTGTTTAGACCAAAACGAAATCCATCATCAAAATTAATATCATCTTGTATTAAATTGAAATCTGTTACACTAAAAGCGGTGTATAATTTCAATAAAGATTTATTTTTAAATTTATGACGATATACCATTTCTCCGCTTAAATTCTGAACAGGTTTATTCCATTTATTTCTATCTGGAAAAGCGACTTGGTAAGGAGCAAGATTAATGTAAGAAGTATTTACACTTAAAGAATTATTTTCCCAAATTTGGGTATTACCAACACCTAAACCAACAGTCATAAAAGACAAATCTGTTTTTTCTTCAACAGGTTCATCAATTGTATTTAATAATAAAACACTAGATAATGCTTGTCCATATTCCGCAGAATAACCTCCTGTAGAAAATGTAATTCCCTTAAACAAAAAAGGAGAAAAGCGTCCTCTAGTTGGTATGTTTCTTGCTGCTGGTGCATATGGCGTAAAAACTCTTGCGCCATCTATAAATATTTGTGTTTCTTCTGCTTCACCACCACGTACAAAAAGACGGCCATCTTCATCTACTGTTGAGGTTCCTGGTAAGGTTTGCAAAGCGCCAACAAAATCACCTAAAGCACTTGCTGTAGTTACAACATCTAAGGGCTTTAAAGCGGTTACTTTTGCATTGTATCCTGCTTCAAAAGTTCCAGCATTTATAACTACAGCATCCAAAGAATTAACATCTTCTCTTAATGTTACAACTAAATTTTTCATTTTTGAAACTTCAGTAGTTTTTATATATGGTTCATAAGAAACAAAAGAAATAACTAAAGTCTGTGTTCCTTTTTCTTCAGTTGTAAAAGAGAACTCCCCTTTATTATCTGTTGAATTTCCGTCATATGTTCCGTCTAAATAAACATTTGCACCATTAATAGTTACACCTTTTTTATTGGTTACTTTTCCTGAAATTATGGTTTGAGAAAATAATATTGATTGAGAAAGTATAACAATAAATAATAAAAATTGTTTCATCTTTTTTGGTTTTTTGATGCTACAAAGATGTTTTCTTTTTAGTCTTTAGAATAAAAAGAAATACTGAGTTGTAATTTTTAAATACTGAATTGTCTTTTTATAAAACAGGGATACATAAATCTACAATAAACTTATTTTCTGGATGTTCTGCAGCATTGTTATAATAAATTTCAAATGGATCAGCGTCTGATTTTTTGTAACCATTTTCTATCATCCAAACGAAAGAAGATTCCCAAGCTTGTTGAAATTGGTAAGGTGTAATTTCTAATTTAGAAACAATACATTTTGTAACTCCTAAAACTCTTAAATTTACTTCTCCATCAATTTCTATAGGATCATTTAGAACAATACAAGCACTCATTCTTAAATTGCTTGGATCTGTAATTTTTGGACTGTCATGATAAATAGTAACCATTCTTGTTTGCTTGTTAATCAAACCTTTTGGAGTTGCCCATTTAACTAATTTGTTATAAATACTACCAATTGCTTCTATTTTTCCTTTATGAGAAATATAAGCTAAATCTAATTTTTCAATTTTTTTTACTTCTGTTTTTGCATTCATTTTCAACCATTTTAAAGCGTTATTAATGTTGTAAATGTATTGCTCAAAAGTAATTATTACTTGTCCGTTCTTGCTTTCAGCTTTACAAATCTTGCCATATTTATCAGGACTTTCTTCTTTAAATTGATTTGGTGAAATCCCGTAGAATTTTTTAAAAGATCTTGAAAATGAAGAGATACTCGTAAAACCAACATCAGTTGCTACTTCTGTTACAGATTTACTTTTCTGATGTAATAAAAAAAAAGCAGCTTTTTCTATTTTTTTCGAGTGATAAAATTATGTAAAGTTTCACCAATAATTACTTTAAATAATCGATGAAAGTGAAATGGAGAAAAAAGGCTTTTTCTGCAATGATTTCTAAAGATAATTTTTCTGATGTATTTTCCTTAATATATTTAACTGCAGTATTTAATCGGGCAATGTTTTCTTTTGCAATTTTAAAGGAACTCACTATTTGTCAGTTTTATAAGAGTAGCTATTTTTCTTCTTATAAGGTCTAATAATTAAACGAGTTTCTCTATCAAAACGAATATAATTATATACCCAGTTCATAAAAACAATCACTTTGTTTCTAAACCCGATTAAAGAAAATAAGTGTACAAACATCCATACAAACCAAGCAAAAACTCCCTGAAATTTCCATTTGGGTAAATCTACAACGGCTTTGTTTCTACCAATTGTAGCCATAGAACCTTTGTTGTTATATGTAAAAGCTTTTAATTTTTTTCCTTTTAATTCGGCTATAATATTTTTTGCGGCTAATCTTCCTTGCTGAATTGCGGGTTGTGCCATCATTGGATGACCGTAAGGGTTTTTTTCTGAAGCCATACAGGCAATATCGCCAATTGCGTATATATTTGTATGGTTTTTAACCTTGTTAAATTCGTCTACTTTTATTCTTGCACCACGTTCAATTATACATTCTTGTTGTAAGCCATCAACTATTTCTCCCTTAACACCAGCTGCCCAAATTACAGTTTCTGCTCTAAAATTATCTTCACCATTTGTTGTTACCATTTTCCCATCATAATCTAACACACGTAAATTTTTCCAAACATTTACACCCAATTTAATTAAGAAATCTTCTGCCTTTTCTGATGCTTTTGCACTCATTCCTTTTAAGATTTCACCAGAACTTTGTATCA
>CAYWOM010000120.1:0-5785 GCA_964459905.1 uncultured Polaribacter sp.
AACGTTTCTTTTCTTTTTCACTTTTACTAAATGTTTGTTGCGATTTTGCCATTAAAATTCGAAAGGTTTAAAATTATTACTTCTCAAAAGATAAAATACTTAACTGATAATTCAAAATCAAACTAACGCTAACTAGTGTATTGAGTGGAGTGTATTCTGTCTTAATCTTGCAAATATAGTACTTATAGCCGATTATTCAAAGTTAAAATTTCCTATATGTTAAAAATTGTAAAAAAAACATGAAAATTAATTTTATTAATAGTAATACTATTATATTTGCAAATTACAACAATGTTATGAAAGACTTATTATCAGTTTTAAAAATTTCTGTTCCAGATAAAGTTTTTATCAAAGACCCAGAAACATCAGATTTAGGAAAAAGAATTATAGAACACAGTATTTTATTAATTAATGAAATTGGTTTTGAAAGTTTTACTTTTAGAAAACTAGGAACCAGAATAGGTTCTAATGAAAGTTCTATTTATAGATATTTTGAAAGCAAACACAAACTACTACTCTACTTGTCTTCTTGGTATTGGGCTTGGTTAGAATATCAATTAGTTATAGAAACATTTAGTATCTCTAACACCCAAGAAAAATTAGAAAAAGCAATAGCTGTAGTTACAAGAACTGTAAAAGAAGATAGTAGCTTTTCTCATATTAACGAAACTGTTTTGTATAAAATTATTGTAAACGAAAGCTCTAAATCTTTTTTAACAAAAGAAGTTGATAATGAAAATAAAGACGGCTATTTCGAAATTTATAAAAGATTAATTACCAGATTAGAACAAATAATTTTGTCGGTTAAACCTAATTTTTCTTTTGCTTTAAGTTTGGCAAGTACAATATTAGAAGGCGCTTTGCACCAACATTTTTTAAATGAACACTTTCCATCAATTACAAACTGTAAAGATGGAAAAACACCTACCCAATTTTTTATTCAATTAGCAAAAAGCACTTTATTATAATTCTATGGAAAACAAACAATTAACTCCTTGGCAACGCTTTATTGGCTTGGTAAAGTTAGAAAAAAAAGACATATTACAAATACTGTACTATGCAATTTTTGGAGGACTTGTAACCTTGTCTTTACCACTTGGAATTCAAGCTATTATAAACTTAATACAAGGAGCACAAATTTCTACTTCTTGGATTGTTTTAGTTATTTTAGTTACCATAGGTGTTCTCTTTTCTGGAGCTTTACAATTAATGCAACTAAGAATTATTGAAACTATACAACAAAGAATTTTTACAAGAGCATCTTTTGAGTTAAGCTACCGATTTCCAAAAATTAAAATGAATGAATTGCGCAACTATTACCCACCAGAATTGGCAAATCGTTTTTTTGATACTTTAACAATACAAAAAGGATTGTCTAAAATACTAATAGACGTACCAACAGCAATTTTACAGATATTATTTGCTTTAATATTACTGTCATTTTATCATCCCTTTTTTATAATTTTTGGAGTTCTTTTACTACTACTTATTTACATTGTATTTAAATTTACTGCGCAAAAAGGTTTAGAAACTAGCTTAATTGAATCTAAAATTAAATATAAGGTTGCACATTGGATTCAAGAAGTAGCCAGAACTGTAGTTAGTTTTAAGCTTTCTGGAAACACCAATTTAGCCATGCAAAAAAATGATGTTTTGGTAGAAAAATACTTAGAAGCTAGAGAAAATCATTTTAAAATTCTAATCACTCAATTTATGCAAATGATTGGTTTTAAGGTTTTTGTAACTGCTGGATTATTATTAATTGGTGGTGCTTTGGTACTAAAGCAAGAAATGAATATTGGGCAATTTGTGGCCGCAGAAATTATTATTCTTTTGGTTATTGCCTCTGTAGAAAAATTAATTATTGGTTTAGAATCTTTTTATGATGTGTTAACATCTATTGAAAAAATTGGCCAGGTGGTAGATAAAGAATTAGAACCACAAGAAGGCACAAGACCTCTTTTTAAAGATGGCTTAAATGTAGAACTAGAAGCTGTTTCTTATGGTGTAGAAAATAGAGAAAAACATATTTTAAAAAGTATTTCTTTAACCATAAACTCATCAAGTAGAATTTTAATTAAAGGAGAAAGTGGTGCAGGGAAATCTAGTTTATTAAGATTAATTGCAGGTGTTATTCAGCCAACTTCGGGTAATATTTACATCAACAATTTATCATTAAATAGCTTGCATTTAAATCATTATCGTTCTCAATTAGGCTTGTCACTATCAGAAGAAACTCCTTTTGAAGGTACTATTAGAGATAATTTAGTTTTTGGAAATACAGAGGTGGCTGACGATTTAATTTTTGAAGCCTTAAAAATTGTAGGATTAAATCAGTTTTTAAAAGAACAACAAAACGGTTTAGAAACAATTTTATATCCCGAAGGAAAACAAATGTCCTATACAATTGCTAAAAAAATAATATTGGCAAGAGCAATTATTAAGCAACCTAAAATAATGATTCTAGAAGATCCTTTAGATCAATTTAATTTAGATGAAACTTTAGCTATTATTGAGTATTTAACAAATTCTAATAGACCTTGGGCATTAATTGTAGTAAGCAGTAAAAAAAGCTGGAAAACCCAATGTAACCAAGAGATTATATTAGAAAAAGGAGAAATTAAATCTATAAACAATTAACAAATGTTAAATATTTCTAACAACCAATTGCATAAAAAAGTAGATTTAAGAAAATTTAAATCTGGAAAAGAAATTTTTAGTAAAGATTATTATAAAGCTTTTAATAAATTTTTATTGGTATTTGCAATTTTAGGACTAATTGTGCTCTTTTTACCTTGGACACAAAATATTTCGAGCCAAGGTTTAGTAACTACTTTAACGCCAAATCAAAGACCGCAAACCATACAATCTCAAATTCCTGGAAGAATAGAACAATGGTATGTGCAAGAGGGAGATTCTGTAAAAAAAGGAGACACTATTGTAAGAATTTCTGAAATTAAAAGCGAGTATTTTGACAGTAGATTAATAGAAAGAACTAGCCAACAAATTACTGCAAAATCATCTTCAGTAAATGCCTATCAAAATAAAGTTGAAGCCCTAGAAAGACAAATTAAAGCTTTAAAAAATGAACGTCAATTAAAGTTACAACAAACGAGTAACAAACTATTGCAATCTAAACTAAAAGTAAAAAGCGATAGCATCGATTTTGAAGCTGCCAAAACAAACACCAACATTGCCGGTAAACAATTAAAAAGAACCGAAACCTTACAAATAGAAGGTTTAAAAGCAGTAAAAGATGTAGAGGAAAAACGTTTAAAATTACAAGAAACGCAAGCAAAATTAATTTCACAAGAAAATAAATTATTAGCAAGTAGAAATAATATTTTAAATGCTCAACTAGAGTTCTCTAGAATTGGGGCTACCTATACAGATAAAATTTCTAAAGCGCAAAGCGATATGTTTACCGCAAAATCTAATGGTTTTGATGCAGAAGCACAAGTTTCTAAATTAGAAAACAGCAATAGTAATTACAAGGTTAGAAATAGCTTATTGTTTGTTACGGCACCTCAAAATGGTTACATTAACAAAGCTATAAAAGGCGGAATTGGAGGTACTTTTAAAGAAGGTGATGATTTAGTGGGTATTATGCCAGAAAAATATGATTTGGCGGTAGAAACTTTTGTAAGACCCATAGATTTACCATTATTACATATTAACGAAAAAGTACGTGTTCAGTTCGATGGTTGGCCAGCAATTGTATTTTCTGGTTGGCCAAATGTATCTTACGGAACCTATGGCGCAAGAGTAGTTGCTATTGAAAATTTTATTAGTGATAATGGCAAATACAGAATTTTATTAGCACCAGATAAAGAAGATCATACATGGCCAAAAGCAATTAGAGTAGGCTCTGGCGCAAGAACAATTGCACTTTTAGAAGACGTACCAATTTGGTTTGAACTTTGGAGACAATTAAACAGCTTTCCTCCTAACTATTACCAACCAGAAGGAAATAAAAAAGGAAAAAAAGCCGCTAAAAAATAAGCAATGAAAAAATATTTTTTAATTCTATTTTTGCTCATAACTTCAATAAGTTTTACACAAGATAAGGTACCGTCTGTAATGACTTTGTCTGAATATTTAGGCTACGTAAAAAACTACCACCCAATTGTAAAACAAGCAAACTTAATTATAAATAGTAGTGAAGCAAAGTTGCTAAAAGCTAGAGGTGCTTTCGATCCAAAAATTGAAATAGATTTTAATAAAAAAGAGTTTAAAGAAAAAGAATATTACAACAAGCTAAATGCCGCTTTTAAAATACCTACTTGGTATGGTATAGAATTTAAAGCCAATTTCGAAGAAAATGACGGCCTTTTTTTAAATCCAGAAAATAATGTTCCTTTAGATGGTTTATACAGCGCAGGGGTTTCTATTTCTTTAGCAAAAGGTCTTTTAATGAATAAAAGAATGGCAGCAATAAAAAAGGCCAAATTCTTTTTAAATCAGGCAAAAGAAGATCAGCAAATATTAGTAAATGAAATTTTATACAATGCTGCTATATCTTATTTCAAATTTTTAAAAACCTATAATGAAAAAAAGGTGTTTGAAGATTTTTTACAAAACGCAGCCATTCGTTTTAAAGGAACTAAAAAAGCTTTTGAAGAAGGAGATAAACCAGCAATAGATACACTAGAAGCAGGAATTACCCTAAAAACAAGAAAACTAAATTTAGAAAAAGCACGTATAAAACTCGTAAAATCGTCTTTAGAATTGTCTAATTTTTTATGGTTAAATGACAATACGCCTATCGAATTAAAGGAAACCATTATTCCAGATACAAATGCTGTAACAACCATAGATGCCTCATTTAATATTGCCCTTTTTAACAATAAAGATTTTGATATTAATGAACATCCAAAAATTAAATCGTTAGGTTATAAAATACAAAGCTTAAATGTTGATAAAAGACTAAAGAAAAACAATCTTTTACCTAAAATAGATTTGCAATACAATTTTATAACACAAAATGCAGCACAAATTAATTCTTTAAATAACAACAATTTTAAAGCAGGAGTAAATTTTAGCATGCCTTTATTTATTAGAAAAGAAAGAGGCGATTTAAAATTGGCAAAAATAAAATTAAAAGATTTAGAGTTCGAAAATAAAACAACACAAATAGTTATTAGAAATAAGGTAAATGCAATTGTGCAAGAATTACAATCTTACACATTACAAAACAGTTACAATACAGATATTGTTAGAGATTACAATACTCTTTTAAAAGCAGAAGAACGTAAATTTTTCTTAGGCGAAAGTTCTTTGTTTTTAGTAAATTACAGAGAAGCCAAATTTATAGATTCTAAATTAAAAGCAATTGCGTTAGAAAACGCTTTCTTTAAAACAAAAGCAAGTTTATTTAAAGCTTTGGTAACCAATTTCTAAACAAAAAACTATTGTAAGTTATTCTTTTATTATTCAGTAATTTTAATAGTTTTGTTCTTTATAAACATACAAATGATTAAAAAGAACAAAACGCTACTTTTTTTGGTATTTTTTCTATTAGTAGCTACTTCAATAAAAAGTCAGCATTCTATTGCTAGACAATGGAACGACAAACTTTTAGAAGCCATTAGAAAAGATTTTGCAAGACCAACGGTGCATGCTAGAAATTTATTTCATTCCTCAATTATTATGTATGATGCTTGGGCAATTTTTGATAATACAGCGCAAACAATATTCTTAGGAGCTACTTTCGGTGGTTATACAACAGCCTATAACACTTTAGCAATTCCGGCAAATAAAGAAGAAGCAACAAAACAAATTAGTA
>CAYWOM010000121.1:0-5700 GCA_964459905.1 uncultured Polaribacter sp.
ATAAAAAAAGAATTTTAATTTTTTTCATATTTACATACAAGCAATTATTGCGCCAAATTACTCTTTTTTTAACTTATTAAATTCAATAGCTTTTTTTTGTAAAAATTCAATAAATTCAAACTTATTTTTTGAAATTTGGGTTTTAAACAGGGAATCATTTATACAAAAGTATAAAAACTTGTATTCATCATCAACTGAAATTTTAAATTTTGTTGTTAAATAAAATTTAAAATTATTAAAAATTTTATTTACAACTTCATCTTGTTCAACTATCTTTTTTTTGAGTTTTAATTTTTTCAATCTACCAGATAACGAGTTTAAAATTAAATCTAGAGAAATTAAACCATTACTTGAAGTGGCGGTATAAATTTCTCTATCTACCTTTTTTATTTTTTTTAGTCTAGCATTGGGTAAATTAAGAGAATGCGCATTTATATTATTTTGCTTTTGTTTTATTTTTGTTAGGTCTAACTCTAAAATACCCAGAAGATTATGTTTTTTTAATTCAAACTCATCAAGCTTGTAGGTTTTAATTTTTAAATATATTTTAAAATTTAAACTATTAAGATTACTTTTTTCTACAATTATTTTCTGTTTTATATGTTGTACGGATGTAAATACTATAGTGTCTCCTACTTGGCAAAAAATTTTAAATAACCCATTTGAATTAGTATTTGTTCCTATTTTTGAATTTTTATTAACAATATTAGCATTGTCAATGGTACCAATAGAATCTAAAAGGGTACCGTAAATAGGTGTTGATTTTTGAGAATATGTAGTTAAACAAATCAAAAAAGTAAAAAAAACAACATTCTTCACTTTTCTATAATTTTTAGATAAGATATACTTTCCGTTTGAAAAATTTTAATAATCTCTAAAATTTTGCCTTCTTTATGTAAATTTTCGATACCAAGCGGATTGCAATATTCTAAAAAGTGAAAATATTTTTCTATTGGAATTTTTAATTCTACAAAGAAAAACTTTTCTCCTAATTCTGATAAAATTATGTACGGAAACGCTTTTTTACGTGCTAATTTTTTACGCAAAGCCCATAAACGTTCGGAATGTTTAAACGGTATTGATGCGCTAGCTCCAGCACCAACAAAGGCAGCTGTAGGATCTGCATTATTAACTGGTGGCCTAACTCTTTGGTCTATGTAATCATCTCCTTCCACAATTTTCATGTTTATTTTAGAAAAATCCATTAATTTATTAAGAAGCGAATCTCTTTTATCTACAGGAATATTTTTACTGTCAATACCTAATCTGCCAGTTAAATTGTGTCTTTTTAAATCGAATTCATCTAAAACATAAATATTTGATTTTAAATTTATTTCTATTTTTGTATCTTCTAAATTACTTTTTTTAATTGTTATTATTTTTGTAATATGTTGTACGGAAGATATTCTTAAGGAATCTCCTTCTGATACAAAAATTCTAAATTTGCCACTATCAGAAGAAAAAGTACCTTGGTTGGTTTTAATATTTATAATATTTGCACTTTTAACAGTACCTAAAGAATCGATAATTTTACCATAAATAACCGTTTTCTGGTTTTGTGAAAAAGATAAAAAAAATATAAAAAAGAGTATAAATGTTAGCTGTAATTTTTTTGTCATATACTAAATATTTATTTTTTTGTTAAAAATAAATCTTCATCTAATTTTTTATGAGGAAAGGTTTTACTCTCTTTAATTAATAATGTTGTTAAATCTAGACGATTACTTTCTTTAAAAATACGAATTATGTTTTTATTTACACAATAATTTAAAAAAGGATTGATATATTCTTTTTTAATTTTTAAATCGGTTATAAAAAAATCGTCTGTATATTGTTTTCTTATTTTTGCTAATTCACTATCCTCTGAAACCATTTTTTTAAGTAATTTTTCTCTTTTTTTAGTTCCGTTAATACTGCTTATTAAATTGTCTAAACTTACAACCCCGCCAGAACGAATTTTAAATATTGTAGTCTCTTTTTTTATGGTTGTATTAGCATAAGGTAAATTAAGCGTTTTAGCAGTAATAGAAGGTCCGTTATAACTGCCAATTTCTTTATCTTGATAAAAAATACTTCTAGGTTTTTCTAAAGTTATTTCATTTAATGTGTATACTTTTTCCTGTAGGTTTACTGTAAAACTTTTATTAACAAGTATTTTTTTGTTCACTAAAATTAATTTATTTTCTAGCGTTACGTGCGAAAAAAGTAAGCTGTCTCCAATTTTAATAGGTATTTCAAATAAACCACTATCATTACTAATAGTACCAATATTTGTGTTTTTATTAATAACATGAACATTGCCAATTGTTAGACTGTCTAAAACAGTTTTTCCTTTGAATAAAATTCTTTTTTCTTGTGCATTTATAAATGTTATAAATACTAAAAAAATAAATAGTGTACATATTTTTTTCATGGTTACAAAGAAAAGAGATTCACTTCTTAAAACTGTATTAAGAAAACTGTAAACTTATGTTAAAGAAAAAAAATACTATTTTTGAACTATGAAAAAAATGATTATAGCCAGCACATCAACTATACATGGTAGTTCTTATTTAGAGTATTTATTACCAACTTTAAAAGATTTTTTTGCAGAAGTTAAAACATTACTCTTTATTCCGTATGCACGTCCAGGTGGTATTTCTTATGATGCTTATACAGCTATTGTAAAAAAAACATTTGCTAACATTAACATAGATGTACTTGGAATTCATCAATTTAAAAATGAAAAAGAGGCGTTACAAAATGCAGAAGCTATTTTTACGGGTGGTGGCAACACTTTTGAGTTGGTAAATAAGTTGTATACAAAAGATGTTTTATCAACCTTAAAAAAAATGATAGAAAAAGGAACGCCGTATTTAGGAACCAGTGCCGGAAGTAATATTTGTGGTCTTACAATGATGAATACCAATGATATGCCAATTACGTATCCGCCAAGTTTTACTACTTTAGGCTGTATTCCTTTTAATATTAATGCACATTATTTAGACCCAATTAAAGATTCTAAACACATGGGTGAAACCAGAGAAACCCGACTTAAAGAATATCATATTTTTAATGAAACACCCGTTTTGGGTTTGCGTGAAGGAAGTTGGTTAGCCGTTTCTGATACTAAAATTACCTTAAAAGGAAACTTAACAGCAAGATTGTTTCAACAAAACAAAGCACCCGTTGAGTTAGAAAGTGGAGTAATAGTAGTTTTTTAGTTTAAAAATCGCCTAATCTTCATTCTTCTTAAACCCTAATTAATAGTTAACATAATCTACAATTTCTAAACCATAACCAATCATACCAACACGTTTGGTTTGTTTTGTATTTGTAACTAGTTTTAGTTTACTAATATTTAGGTCGTGTAAAATTTGAGCACCAATTCCAAAATCTTTATTATCCATTTTAATTCCAGGAGCTTTCATTTCTCCTTTTTGCTGACTTTGCTTTAAAACAGCCAATCTACTTAATAAATTTTGAGATTGGTTTTGTTGGTTGATAAACAAAATTGCTCCTTTACCATCTTCATTAATAAGCTGAAACATTTGGTCTAATTTCTTGTCGGCATTATTGGTTAAAGTACCTAAAATATCATTATTTACTAATGTAGAATTTATTCTTGTTAAAATGGCTTCTTCTTTGGTCCAAGAACCTTTTGTTAAAGCTATATGTACTTGTTTATTTGTTGTTTGTTGATATGCTCTTAGTCTAAATTCGCCAAATCTGGTGGTAATATTAAAATCTTCTTTTTTGTCAATTAGAGAATCATGTTCCATTCTATACGCTACTAAATCTTCTATAGAAACAATTTTTATATCAAACTTTTTTGCCACTTTTAAAAGCGATGGTAAACGTGCCATGGTGCCATCTTCATTCATTATTTCTACAATAACTCCTGCGGGTTGTAAACCTGCTAAACGTGCAAAATCTATAGCAGCTTCTGTATGACCGGTTCTACGTAAAACGCCGCCTTCTTTTGCTTTTAATGGAAAAATATGGCCAGGTCTTGCCAAATCAAAAGGTTTTGTTTCTTTATTTATTAAAGCCTGCATAGTTAAAGCCCTGTCTGAAGCAGAAATACCGGTAGTAACGCCTTTTCCACGTAAATCTACAGAAACAGTAAAAGCTGTTTCCATAGGATCTGTGTTATTGTGCACCATCATTGCCAAGTCTAATTCTTTACAGCGAGTTTCTGTTAAAGGTGCACAAATTAATCCACGCCCATGAGTAGCCATAAAATTAATCATTTCTGGAGTTGCTTTTTCTGCTGCCGCTAAAAAATCGCCTTCATTTTCTCTGTTTTCATCATCTACAACAATAATAACTTTACCTTCTCTAATGTCTTGAATTGCTTCTTGAATGGTATTTAATTGCGTATTTTTTTTGATGATTTGTGGTGTCATATTTATGAGTCTTTTTTAGACGTTAATTTTTTAAATAAATTTGTAATCGGTACAATAATGGCATCTATATTAAAAACACCTTTATCTTTTGTTGCTCTATTGGTTAGTAATATACCTAATGGAATCATAAAAAAAGCCGAAATCCATGAGCCTAAAAGAGCCGAAATAGAGCTTTCTTCTGCTAAATTTTTACCAAAAGTATTTCCAAAATGATAAGTTACATAAATAGCAATTGCTAAAATCATTGGCAAACCAAAACCTCCTTTTCTAATAATAGAACCTAAAGGTGCCCCAATAAAAAAGAGAATTAAACAAGATAAAGACAACGCAACTCTATGGTAATATTCGGTATCAAAAAAGTTTAGTGTTTTTCTCTTCCACTTTATGGTATTTGTATTATTTTTTATGGAGTTTAAAGTTCTACCTGTTTTTGTGGATGCAGAATTTAATATAGAAATTTGTTCTTTTAAAGCAAAGTTTTGTAAAATAACCGGATTTACATTTTTGTTTATTAAAGAATCTGGGTATTTATACAAGTCTTTTGCAGCAACATTAGCATAAATATTTTTAGCTCTAAATGATAAAACTTCATCATAACTATTTTTTAATTTAGGAATAGTGTCGTTTAATTGATTAAGGCTTAGCATGTTATAGTTGTCAGTGTATTTTTCACCTGTTAGACCATCATCGCCATTTAAAGAAGAAATGTCTATATTAAATTCGTATTCTTTAAAAGTAGCACTAGAAGCAGGCATTCTTTTTTGTTTTATAAGTGAAGTGCCAGCTTTAAAATGCTCTTCATAATAATAACCATCGTATAAAATAAAGGTCATGTACCTACTTCCTTCTTCAGAAATAATTTTACCTCTTTCTGCTGTAATTACAGTTTGGTTTCCTTTATTCTTAGACAATTTATAGATTAAAACTTTCTTCAGTAAATTTTCTTCTTCTCCGTATTTTTCATCAAATTTTATTTGATATCCAGGAATATCACCATTAAAACTACCCGGAACTAAAGCCATGGCTGGTTTTTTCTTTTTAATGTTTAAATAGAGATTTTTTTGTTTTAATATTGCATACGGATAAATATTGTTTAGAAACAGAAAGTTTATACCACTTAATAAAATTGTTAAAAAAACCAAAGGTCTAACTAAGCGTTGTAAAGATATTCCTGCAGATTTAGCTGCCGCAAATTCGTAATTTTCACCCAAATTGCCTAATGCCATAATAGAGGATAAGAGCACCCCAATTGGCAAGGCTTGTGGCGTAATAATTAAGGTAGTGTAGTATAAAAATTTTAAAATAAATGGAA
>CAYWOM010000122.1:0-5676 GCA_964459905.1 uncultured Polaribacter sp.
CAACTCCTATACCACCCATACTACTTTGCTCTACTGTTGTTGGGCTAAACTCGTCTCCAATGCCAAAAGAGGAATACGGAGATGAATTTGTTCTTTGCGCAGTTATGGTTAGGGAGGTAATCAGTAAAAAAGCAACTAAAATCTTTTTAATCATTTGTCTTCGTTAAATATCAATAATTCATTTAATCCTTCTAAAAGGAAATTTTGATTGGCAAATATGCTACTTTTTAATTGCTTTGACAAGAAATAACTATCACCTCCTGTTAAAACAATTGTTAAATCTAAAAATTTCTCTTTATATTCTAAAATAACACCATCTAGCTCTTTAATAACTCCGTTAATTACACCAGAGTTAATGCTCTCTTTTGTAGAATTTCCTATAAAATTTTTAATTTCCACTTTGTCTAATAAAGGCAAATTTGCTGTATAATTATTCAAAGCTTTGTATCTCAGGTGTATTCCTGTAGATATTGCCCCCCCTAAATACTCTGCATTACTATTTACAAAATCAAAAGTAATGCAAGTGCCAGCATCTATGATTAACACATTTTTAGTAGGAAATTTTTTTACTGCACCAACAACTAACGCAATTCTATCTACACCCAAAGTTTTAGGTGTTTGGTATAAATTGATAAAAGGTACTTTTATTGATGATGAGACAAGTGTTAATTTGATTAACTTTTGAAGTTTTAGCGTGGTATTTTGTGAAATTGACGCCACATTAGACATGATTCCAGATGAAATAGTATATTTTTCTATTATTTTTTTTACTTCAGAAAGTATTTTTATTTTTTTAAAAACCACCAACTCAACAACTGTATCTCGCTCAAAAACAGCTACTTTTACACTAGTATTACCTACATCAATAATTAGATTCATTGTTCTAAATTTAATAAAGTTTAAAAATACAATACATTTTTTTAAAATTTCTTTAGTAGATGTAAAAAAACGTATTATATTTGCAACCGCTAAGGCAATGGTACCTTAGCTCAGTTGGTAGAGCAAAGGACTGAAAATCCTTGTGTCCCTGGTTCGATTCCTGGAGGTACCACAAAAAAACCCTGTAAACTCAATGTTTATAGGGTTTTTTATTTTTAGTTACCGCAATAGTTACCAAAATACACTAATTCTCTATTTTTTCTACAGATAAACTCTTTTTATCATTTAAAAATTTTAATGTATAATGCGATACAATTGTTACCGTTATTGTTGCAGCAATATTGATTAATAAGGCTTTTTGAAATTCATTCATTGTTAAGTTCACTTATAAGTTAATTTATAAATATAATTTTGGATCTACTTGTACATTATCAATAAAAAGTTCTAAATGAACATGAGGTGTCATTGTTTTATTGTTATGATAGCTAGCTACATCTTGTGCTAAACCAACAAATTCTTCTGAAGCAATAAAATCTCCATTGAATAAATTTGTATCTACATAAAATAATTTTACTCTTATAGTACCATTAGTAATTTCTAAACCTTTCATTTCTGTACTTCCAGAGTAAACAAACAACTTTCTAATTGTTCCCGATATTGGTGCGTAAATCTTAGAGTATGGTTGCGCAATAATATCTAAACCTTTATGAGTTTTATTTCCTCTACTTGCTCCAAAATGACCACAACCAGCTAAATCGCAAGTTCTTACTGTAAAGTTTTTAACAGGGCTTTGCAACAATTTGTTAGATGTTGCTGTTTTCTTTTTAAAACTAAAAAACAAAAAAGACCCGCCAAATAGTGCTATGTATTTTAAATAATTCATTGTTATGCTTTTACATTTAAAAACACTTCTTTAGGTTCATCTTGCAATAACTCTTGATGAAAAGGACTATATTTTAAATCTGATAATGGTGCAAAATCATTATATCTATTTTTATCATTATAAATAAAGTTTTTTCTAAAATCTCCATCTTCGTTAACATCAACTTTAAGAATTATATCTCCATCAAAACCTGTAGAAGATCCGCCGCGCATTTTACCATCAGAAGTTCTCTGTACAATTAAAATAAAAAGTTTACCATCAAACGCTTTTCTAAAATCTTTATCTAATTTGAATTTTTTATTTAATTCAATTAATTTTGTAAGAGAATCTATCAGAATTACATCAAAATATTTTATGCTTTCTAAAATTTTATTATAATTGTCTATATCCGACAACGTATTATTTTCGCTCTCTACAGAAATAATTTGTTTTGTAACATCGTTAAAATATTTAGTCTTTTTCTCTTCAGCTAAATTACTTTCTTCGTGTTCTTCTAAACTCCACAAAATAGGACTGTACCCACTTTCTGCAAATGCTTGTGCCATTTGATAACAAGTATGTGTTTTACCACCACCAGCTTTACTATCTAAAGTAATTACCAAACTTTGTTTGGGTTTAATTTCTATTCTGCCTAATAATTTAGACAAACTGTGGTTTTTTAATTTGTATAAATTTGCTGGCACTTTTACCGCCTTCGCTTTTTCTGCTGTAGATTTAAAAGGGTTTTTATTATTTCTTGCAATAGCAACAATTGGTTTTTCTTCTACTCTATTAATAACAGGTTTTTCTTCTACCGTATCTATTGCATTTAGTCCTGGAGAATCTTTTGTATAATTTACAGAAATTTCTCTAACAACTGTAGGTACATTTAAAAACACTTCTTGCGGTTCTGGTGCAGGTAAAAAAACCTCTTTAATTTCTGCTTTTAAGCCTTGGTTTTTAGTAGTTAAATTATTTTTAGTATCTTTGTAACCGAGTTCAGTTTCTTCGTCTAAAGGTGAAAATCCTTTTGAAACTGAACTCTTTTTATTTAGACCTACATCGTAATTTTTAAAAACCTTATTACCATCTTTCCAGATTTCAATTGATATTCTTATATGGCGTTTGGTTCCATTGATAGTAAGTTTCGATTTAAAATTTAAAAATCCCAAAATATCTTTATGATCTGTAGATTTTCTATCTCCCCAATTATTATAAGTAGAGTTTTTTATTAAACTTTCTAATTTTTCTACAACTGCAGCTTTAGAAGCATACATTGCACCTCCTTTTGCTAACTTTCTTCCGTTTCTATTGGTAAACTGAATGTTAGAAATATGTTTTTCAATATCAATATTTTTTCCTGATAAAAACTTTTTATAATAATCGAGGGTAAATACCCTCAATTCTGAAACAGTCATTTTCTTAAATACGGAAGTATCAATATTCTCATTAACTCCATTTAAGCCATCAAACAAACTATAGTTATACTTTTGGTTTTTTAAACTTTCCAATCTGTTTTTTACTCTTTTTACAAACGCTACTCCTTTTTCTGTTAGTTTAAATTCATTGCCAGAAACTTCGTCAAAATCATTTGTAAAATCTACATCAACATATTTATAAGCTCCTTTAGAATCTAATATACTGTAATTAAACTTACTTTCTACAAGCACTTCTATATTGCCATCTTTATCTGGTTGTTTGTCTTTAAAAAGTCTGAAAATTGTGTTTGCAGAAATCTCTGTTAAATTTTTATCTTCTAAAGGTAAAACATCTTTTATGGCTTGTTTTATAGAAACACTTTTTGGTTTTTTATTAAAAACTTTTACTACCTCTTTTTTTTTTGTATCTTTTTTTGCTTTATTTTTTTCGATAAAAGCATTCATATCAATATCTACATCAATATTTAGTTTTCTTTTCTTAACCTCATTTTTTAGCTTTTTTGCTAAATCTTTTGATGCGTTTTGATTAAAAAGAACATTATTTTTAATGTTTAAATCTAATCTTAACCTATTAGATTGCAAATACATTGCTAACAAACCATAAGCATAAGACTTTGATAATTCTTTATCTGTTAATTTATTTGCATTCCAGCCTTTTGTTACATGTTGAAATATTGCGTTTTCTGAAAATGGTTTTGTAAAAGAGAATTTAAAATTTTTGCTTTCTGTTGGTTTTTTTTCTTGAAACTTAAATGTTTTTGGCAGTTTATTAAAACCTACAAATTCTTTTTCTTTAGCTTTAACAATAGAATTGTCTTCTAATTTTATGCTATAAACGTATTCATTTTTATTATTTGTAATGCTTTGTATTTGCCCTCTTTTAGAAAATAATTTATGTTCTTTATTAGAAAACCAAACATACTCGCCTTTTTTGTTGCGTGGTAGTTTTACAATTTTACCACCTTTTACGTATTTATACCCTTTTTTTAAACGTCCGCATTCTGTAAGTGCTGTTTTTGCATTTCCTTTGTGCCTTGGGGCGTTTAAACCTTTGGCAGTTTCTTTATTATATTTTTCTGAAATTGTAATCTTAAAACTTTTAGACGTGGTGTCTGAATCTAAAAGTTTGTCAATTTTCGACCTAATTATTGTAATAATTTCACTTTCAGGTAAATAATCAAAAAGACTTAAATAATAATCTGTTAACTCTTTTCTGGTTACAGTTTTACCGTCTAAATTATTGTATTTTTCTATAAGTTTTGCTATCATTTTAGGTGGGAATATTATTTACACAAAATTTGGAATATTAGTTGTGAGTTATTAGAAACTTTTAAATGTAATTTTCTGGGTTAATTTCAAAATCTTTACCTGCTGCATTAAAAACAGGCACAACTTTAACGTTTTCGGCAGCGTTTCCAACGAATAAAGATACATGATTTAGTAGATTATTTGTTGGTATTTCTGCAATAATATCTGCTAAAACAACACTTTGTTTGCTTGGTAATTCTATATTACTAATATTTACATTTGCCGCGCCAATAAGCATTCTGTTTTTTGCATTGTAAAAACGCAATTGTTTTACAGTAAGCAAATTAAATGTTTCTATACCTAAATTGTAATTAGATAAATTTGTAAGGTTTAAATCTATTTTTAGGTTAATGTTTCCGTTAGAAATATTAACCTTTTTTAACCGCTTTATTTTAGCAGTAACTTGCTCTAACGCCTTTGTGTTGGTGTTAAATTTAGTTGCTAAATAAATAACGGCGGCAACTGAAGTTATTAGTACTATTTTTTTCATAGGTAGTTTATCTTTGTTTTTTTAACAAAATATCTAATTTAGAATCCATACTTTTTACAGAAGCTTTTAAATTGTTTATTTCTTTAGACAATTCAGTTCTTGGCACAAATACACTTATGTTTTCTCTTAAGGGCACGTGCAAAATTTCATCTACCTTATGTAGCTCGTAATTGTCTATATGAGAATCTACTTTTTGTTGCCATTTAGACTGGGTTACAACAAAACCTAAAACAACTATTAATGTTGAAAAATTTATCCAATTATTTTTTAAAAAATTACTTTGCTGTACTGTCATTTTCTTGCTGTGTTGCTTTTTTAATTAAATTAGTAACTGTTTTTACAAATAACTCGTAAAAAGATGTAGCTACTAAATACGTTACCAAATATTTTGAAAAACAATCTTTTGTACAATCTTCTATAAAATAAACAATTACAGAAAAGAATAATGATGCAAAAAACACTTTATAGGTGTTATTCATCTTTGTAAATTTCTTAGTGTATTTTGTTACAAAAATACCGCCAAAAACTATTGTAAAAAATAATAAATAATCTACCTTTTCATTTATAAATAATATTAATTCCTCCATTTTTATTTTTTTTCTGGTTGTTTGTTTTCAAAATAAGTTGCTACACTGTTTCTGTTTTCTGCAAACCAAACAGAAAAATTGTCAAACATTTCTTGTACCATAATGTTTACA
>CAYWOM010000123.1:0-5661 GCA_964459905.1 uncultured Polaribacter sp.
CCATTTGTTTCGCCTCAATAACTGCCTCATTTTCTGTGGTATGTACCGTATGACCTTCTTGCCACAAAAACCCTGAGGTTCGTAAAAATAATCTTGTACGCATTTCCCAACGCACAACATATGCCCATTGGTTTATTAACAATGGTAAATCTCTGTAAGATTGAATCCATCCTTTATAAGTATTCCAGATAATGGCTTCAGAAGTTGGTCTAACTATTAATTCTTCTTCTAGTTTTGCTTCTGGATCTACTCGAAGTTTTCCTTCATTATCAGGATCGTTTTGTAATCTATAATGTGTAACAACGGCACATTCTTTAGCAAAACCCTCTGCGTTTTTTTCTTCGGCTTCAAATAAGCTTTTTGGAACAAATAAAGGGAAATAAGCATTTTGATGGCCTGTTTCTTTAAACATTCTATCTAATTCTGCTTGCATTTTTTCCCAAATTGCAAAACCATAAGGCTTAATTACCATACAACCTCTTACTGCAGAATTTTCTGCTAAATCGGCTTTTACTACCAATTCATTATACCATTTCGAATAATCGTCTGCTCGTTTTGTTAAATGTTTGCTCATAATTAAAAGTTTGGCACAAATATTGTTATCTTTAAAGTGAAATTTTTGTTAAAATTTTAATAGCTAAAATCTAAAAACGGTACAAAACTACTATAATTTAGAGTTTTTTAAGCAAGAATTTAATAATAAAATAAGGATTCATCAAAATATATATCATTATGAAACTACGTGCCACATATTTAAATTTTAGTCAACTTACATTAACGCTTATAACTACTTTGTTATTGGTTTCTTGTGGAACTTATAAAAGCGCATATAGCGAGGATGGTATTTATGATGATGAAATAGCTGTTAAAGAAAAAAGAAGGGTTATTGTTGCAGATGCACAAGAATATGATGATTATGAAGATAATTATTTTTTAAAAAAATTAGAACACTTAGAAAGGCTAGACGAAAATGAAATTTTTACAGATGTAGATACTTATAATTCTGCAGATAGTTTATATGTAGATGATGAATTAATAGATGAAACTTTAAACTATAATGCAGACGAACCTTGGGGTTATAATGATAATAATGACGTTGTTGTAAATGTAAATTTAGGATTTAATGATCCTTTTTGGAATACTGGTTTTTATGGCTTTAATAATTGGGGTTTTAGACGAGGTTTTAACAATTGGGGTTTTAGAGGTGGTTTTAACAATTTTGGTTGGGGCTTTAATCCCTATTGGCATCCTTTCCATAATAACTTTTATGCTTGGCATGGTGGTTTTAATAACCCTTATTTTTTTAGAAACGGAAGAGGTTTTAATAGGTTTAACAATGGGTATAGAAATACAAGATATGGCAGAAGAACTGCTTATAACAATAGGTACAGAAGAAACAGTACGTTAAACGCTAGAAATAGAAATGTAACTAATAGAAGAGGTAGCGCAAACACAAGATCTTCTAGCACAACAAGAAGAAGTACAACAACACCAAGAAGAGCTTCTACAACTAGGCGTAATTCTTCTACAACAAGAAGAGGTTCTTATCCGACAAGAAATACTAGAAGTACAAGAAGTACAAGAAGCACTAGAAGTACAAGAAGTGGTGGTAGTTCTACAAGAAGAAATTCTGGAGTTAGAAGAAATAATAGTGCAAGTATAAATAGAGACTCTAACTCAACTAGAAATGGTAGTAATGTTAGAAGAGTTGTAACTTCTACAAGAAGGAACAAGCCAGCTTCTACAAGAACAAAAACTAATAGAACAACAACAAGAAAAGCAACAAAACCATCATCTTCAAGAAAAACTAAGACTAGTAGATCTTCAAATACAAGTTCTCGAAGAAATAATAGGTCTACTAGAAGCTCTTCAAATAGAAGTTCTAGAAGAAGTTCTGCATCTTCGTCAAGAAGTAGTTCTAGAGGTTCTTCATCTAGAAGTAGCTCTTCATCTAGAAGAAGAAATTAAAAAGTAGATTTAAGGTTTTAAAAAAATAGCATAATGAAAAGATTTTTTGCAATAGCGATTTTATTCGCAGTAACAGTAACATCTAATTCTCAATCTTTAGGATACCAAGACTTGGGTGTATTATTTTCTGGAAACGATACAAATGGTTCTGCACGTTTTACAGCTATGAGTGGTGCTTTTGGAGCAATTGGCGGAGATGTTTCTTCTATAAATATAAATCCGGCAGGAATAGCAGTTTTTAAAAACAGCGCTTTTTCGGCTACATTTAACAGTAGAAATTCTGATATTACGGCTAATTATTATGGCAATTCTTTAACAACAGAAAATCAGTTTGTTAATCTTTCTCATGCAGGAGCTGTATTGGTTTTTGATAGCGCGTATAGTTCAGACTGGTCTAAGTTTGCTATTGGGTTTAATTATAGAATAACAAAAGATTTTACAGATGGTTTTCTTGCGCAAGGAAATAGTGGTGTTGCCACCTTTACAGAATTTCCTTTAGATAATAACGACCCAGTAATTAATTACAATAATGCAGATGAGCAGCGTTTTGCTAATAATTATGATGGAGAGATTAGTGAGGTAAATTTTGCTTTTTCTTCTGTGCATCAAAATAAATTGTATGTAGGTTTAGCGTTAAATTTTTATGATTTAAACTTTAGTCAAAGATCTAATTTAACAGAATTTAATAATGATGCAAACGGTAATGATTTAGACGCCAATTTTTACCAAGAAAATTTTACAACAGGTACTGGTTTTTCTGCAAATGCAGGATTTATATATAAAGCACACAAGAATTTTAGATTTGGGCTTTCGTACCAAACTCCAACATGGTTTTCAGAAATTTTTGAAACCACAAATATTATAGATAATGATGGTTTTTCTGGTGATACAGAAATTGCTGTTAGTAATGATACTAGTGTTTATGATAATACTACAGGTGGATTTTTTCCACTACAAGAACTTTTATACAGATTAAAAACACCAAGTAAATTAACTGCAAGTGCTGCTTTTATTTTTGGAAAAAACGGCTTGTTAAGTTTAGATTATACAAATCAAAATTATCAAAATATAAAATTATCTAACGGAGTTTTTACTGATGAAAATCAATTTTTTCAAAATAAATTAAGAAATACATACGCGTTAAATATTGGTACAGAATGGCGTTTAGATCGTTTTAGTATTCGTGGAGGCTACAAATTTGAACAAAGTCCAAATGAAACAGCTTTAGATTCATCTAATTTAGAAGGATATTCTTTAGGAGCGGGTTACAATTTCGGAAACTTTAAATTAGATTTTTCTTACAGCGACAACAATAGAAATGGCCAATATAACTTCTATCCTCAATTTAACGCAGTAACTCCTGCAAATCTAAATTTAGATAATAGAATCTTTACAGGTACAATAACTTTAAATCTTTAGGATTAAAAGCTTATGAATTTCTAGGTTAATAAAAATGCTGTTTTAAAAAAAATATTTTACCAGTCTAGAAAAGTTTTTTATATCAACAAAAACAAGTCTATTTATCTTTTTTGCCTTAATTTTGCAATTCATTTTTAGATTATGAAAAACACAGAAATTACAATTCAAGAAACTACTAATACCTCTATTTTAAAATTTAATAGTACCCAAATTTTAATTAATGGCGGTAGTTATGAATTTAACAATATAGACGAGGCTAAAAACTCGCCATTAGCACAACAATTATTCTATTTACCATTTGTAAAAAAAGTATTTATAACGGCTAATTTTATAGCAATACAACGGTATGATATTATAGAATGGATTGATGTTCAAGAAGAAATTAGAGAACAAATAGCCGATTTTTTAAATGACGGAAATGCAGTTGTAAACGAAGAAAATTCAGCAACCAAAAAAGAAGCAATTGAAGTCTATGCAGAGGTTACGCCCAACCCTGCAGTAATGAAATTTGGTACAAATAAAGCGTTAACACAAACAGATGTAGAGTTTAAAAATATAGATGAAGCCAATCAATCATCTCCATTAGCACAAGCAATTTTTAATTTTCCGTTTGTAAAAGAAGTATTTATTTCAGATAATTATGTTTCTGTTACCAAATATGATATGGTAGAATGGAATGAAGTTTACGGAGAAGTAAGAACCTTTATTCGTGAATATTTAGCCGAAGGAAAAATAATTATTAAAGAAATTCCAAAACAAGAAACAGCTGCTGCAACCAAAATAGAAGAACCTAAAATTGTACTCGAAGGAATTTCTGCACAAATTGTAGATATCTTAGATGAATACATAAAACCAGCAGTAGCCAGTGATGGTGGTAATATTGCATTTCGTTCTTATGATGAAAAAAATAAGGTTGTAAGTGTAATTTTACAAGGTGCTTGTAGCGGTTGCCCATCTTCTACAGCAACTTTAAAAAACGGAATTGAAAACTTATTAAAAGAAATGCTACCAAACCAAATTAACGAAGTTGTAGCCATTAACGGATAAAATACTTTTATTAGAATATAAAAATGGCATCTACATTTGTCATTGCGAGGAGCGAAGATACCTCACTTTAAAAATAATGAATTTATGTCAGCAGAAAAAATAAATCCATACAAAGACTCTAAACTTAGTAAAAAGGAACAAGTTGCAAAAATGTTCGATGCTATTTCTGGTAATTACGATGGTTTAAACCGTGTAATTTCTTTAGGTATTGATGTTAAATGGCGAAAAAAAGTAGTAGAAATTGTTGGTAAAAACAAACCAAAGCAAATTTTAGACATTGCTACCGGAACCGGAGATTTGGCATTAATGATGGCCGATTTAAAACCCGATAGAATTGTAGGTTTAGATATTTCTGCAGGAATGTTAGACGTAGGAAAGCAAAAGATTGCCAAGGCAAATCTATCAGAAAAAATAGAAATGATGGTTGCAGACTCTGAAGATATGCCTTTTAAAGACAATACTTTTGATGCCATTACAGTTTCTTTTGGCGTGCGTAATTTTGCCAATTTAGACAAAGGTCTTACAGAAATTGCAAGAGTTTTAAAACCTACAGGTATTTTGGTAATATTAGAAACCTCTAACCCAACAAAATTTCCTTTTAAACAAGGCTACAAACTGTATACTAATTTATTTTTACCAATTGTTGGTAAACTGTTTTCTAAAGATAAGGTTGCCTATTCATATTTATCTGAATCTGCAAATTCTTTTCCCTTTGGTGAAGCCTTCAACAATATTTTACAAAAAAATGGGTTTACAAATACAGAACATAAGCCTGTAACTTTTGGAGTTGCTACAATCTATACTGCAAGTAAATAATGATGAGTAAAAGAATTTTAATTTTTGCCTTTTTTCTAATAACTTCTGTCGCTTTCTTTGCACAAACTGAACGTCTAGAATACCTACCAAGTTTCGATAAAAGAAAATTACATTATGGTTTTTATTTAGGATTAAACCAGAATGATTTTAAACTAAATTTAAGAGAAAGTGCAATTCCTGGTGCTAATATAGTTGTAGAACCTAAGCTTGGTTTTAATGTGGGCTTAATTGTAGATTTAAGGTTGCATAAAAATTTAAATTTACGTTTAGAACCAGGTTTAGGAAGTAATTCTAAGAGTGTTATTTTTAATCATTTAAAAGGTAGTTTAAATCCGCAAGATAGTATTAGAGAGGTTAGCTCTACCTTTTTACACGTTCCATTGCTTTTTAAATTTAGTACAGATCGGTATA
>CAYWOM010000124.1:0-5612 GCA_964459905.1 uncultured Polaribacter sp.
CTGCCCACAATTCTGGAGTTCTATTTAAATCCACATAATGAATTTGAATATCTTGACGTGTTGTAATATGTAATCTTCCTCTTGAGTATTCATCAGAAACTTCAGAAATTCTTCGTAATTGATTACTCATTACTTTACCATAAGGAAGTTTAATACGAATCATTTGTACGCCTTCTTGACGCTGACCATAAACACCTCTTGCTAAACGTAAACTTCTAAATTTTTCTTCATCAATTTGCTGGTTCTTAAATTGAGCAATTTTATCTGCCAATTCAATAATATCTTTTTCTACAACTGGATTTTCTATTTCTGTTCTAAAACTCTGCATATTATTCTTTTATTTATTGGATAAAACCAACTCCAACTGTATTGTTTGTTTTTGGATTGATTAAAATAAACGATCCATTAGACTTATTTTTACTGTAAGCATCTGCCAATAATGGCTTACTTAACTTTAATTGAACCTCTCCTATTTGGTTTAATTCTAATTCAGATGGATTATTAATTTTACCAGAAAAATCTGTTTTTATAATACTAGATAATTGGGTAATTTTTGCTTGTGCATCATTTACACCATGTTTTATATAATATTTCTGAGACACTTGTAAAGGTTCTTTGTCCATCCAACAAATGGTGGCATTAATTTGTTTTGTGACTTGTGGTTCTTCGAAAACTTTTACCAACATATCTCCTCTACTTACATTTACATTGTCGTTAAGAGTGATGGTTACAGAACTTCCGTTTTTTGCTCTCGCAAAATTCTTATCAAAAAAATGAATGTTTTTTATGGTTGATTTTATTTGTGATGGTAACACCACAATTTCATCTCCGATTTCTAAATCGCCTCCATAAATTTTACCTGCATACCCTCTAAAATCATGATATTTATCTGTTTTGGGTCTAATTACCGTTTGTACAGGAAAACGCACTTGAGAAACATCACTAATATCTTCGGTATCTAGCCTTTCTAAATGATGCAGCAGTGTTTCGCCTGTATACCAAGGCATTTTTTGCGATGCCGAAACTACATTATCTCCTTGTAAAGCAGACAAAGGTATAAAAGTTAAATTCTGGTCTTTATATTCACTTTTACTCGCTAAATATTCTATTTCGCATTTAATACCATTGTATTTTTCTTCAGAAAAATCAACCAAATCCATTTTATTTATGGCAATAACCACGTCTTTAATTCTCAATAAATTATTTATAAAAAAATGGCGATACGTTTGTTCTACAACCCCATTTCTTGCATCAATTAAAATAATAGAAGCTTGGGCAGTAGAAGCACCAGTAACCATGTTTCTGGTATACTCTATATGCCCTGGCGTGTCTGCAATGATGAAACTCTTTTTTCTTGTTGAAAAATAAATATGAGCAACATCAATGGTAATACCTTGCTCGCGTTCTGCAACTAAACCATCGGTAGCTAAAGAAAAATCTAAATAGTCGAAACCACGTTGTTTACTTTTTTCTTGGATGGCCTCTAATTTGTCATCTGTTAACGATTTTGTGTCGTATAAAATACGACCGATTAAGGTACTTTTACCATCATCTACACTGCCTGCTGTTGCTATTTTTAGTACGTTCATTTTATTTAAAGCTGAAGGCGTTTTACTTTTGGTTATTCGCCTAATTTGTAATCTGTTTTATTTAGCTAAAAGCTAATTTCCTTTAGCCAACTAGAAAAAATTTGTGAAACAAATTGTTAAAAATACCCTTGTTGTTTTCTCTTTTCCATGGCTGCTTCGGATCTTTTATCGTCTATTCTAGCCCCTCTTTCGGAAATAGAAGAATCTCTAATTTCTTCCACTACCTTTTCTATATCTAAGGCCTCAGACAATACTGCCGCTGTACAACTCATATCTCCCACGGTTCTAAAACGCACCATTCTTTCTTCTACAAGCTCTTCTTTATCTCTAAAAACTACAGTGTCATCTGCAGACCAAATAAGGCCGTCTCTATAAAATGTTTTTCTTTTGTGTGCAAAATAAATCGAAGGAATTTCGATATTCTCTTTTTTGATATACGACCAAACATCTAATTCTGTCCAATTAGAAATTGGAAAAACACGCACATTCTGTCCTAAATCTATCTTTCCGTTCAACATATCGAAAACTTCTGGGCGTTGGTTTTTTTCGTCCCATTGCCCAAAATCATCTCTAACCGAAAAAATACGTTCTTTGGCTCTTGCTTTTTCTTCATCTCTTCTTGCGCCTCCAATACAGGCATCAAAATCAAACTCGCTAATAGCATCTAATAAAGTTTCGGTTTGCAACATATTTCTGCTTGCGTATCTGTCTGTTTCTTCTTTTACTTTGCCACTATCTATATTGTCTTGTACGTTTCTTATAATTAACACTACGCCTAATTCTTTAACCAATTTATCTCTAAAAAAAATTGTTTCTGGAAAGTTATGACCTGTGTCTATATGCATTAATGGAAACGGAATTTTTGCTGGAAAAAATGCTTTTTGTGCTAAGCGAACTAATGTAATGCTATCTTTTCCTCCCGAAAAAAGTAGCACTGGTTTTTCAAATTGCGCAACTACTTCTCTAAATATATAAATTGCTTCGCTTTCTAAAGCATCTACTTGTATTGTTCTTTGATTCATGATCATGTCTTTTAAATATGCAAACCACATTCTCTGTTATCTTCTACTTTTGTTGGATCGAAATAGGTAAATTCATTGGGCAGTTCTTTTTCTTTTAAATATGCATCTAATTGTTTATCTGTCCAATGATAAAAAGGACTCACTTTTAGAATGCCGTCTTTACTTTTAGAAACTATATCTATACTATTTCTAAACGCCGTTTGGCCTTTTCTTAAGTTGGTAAACCACACGTCTGGTTGGTGTTCTTGCATAGCCCTTGTAAATGGTTCTAATTTTACTTGTTCTGTAAAAACTGCGTGCTTTGGGTCTGCTATAGATGGCACTCCCAATACCACATTTCTATAAGCAACTGTTTGTTTTGGTGTGTATAAATAAATGTTTAAGTTCAATTTTTTTATAATTTCTTCTGCATGTTTGTAGGTTTGTATTGTATTATACCCTGTATCGCACCAAATTACTTTTACATCCTTTTTTACTTCTGTAACCGCGTTTAATATAACTACTTCATAGGGTCTAAAATTTGTTGTTATTAGTGGTTTTTTTGCAATAGAAACAGCCCATGCTATAATTTGATTTGGGCTTCTGCTTGCCAACTCTTTATTTACTTGTTCTAAATTTATGTTTTCTATTTTCCCCATTTAATGTTGTTCCAAATTCTTTCGTGAAAGAAGTATAAGATTAGTTTTGTTAAAAAATCTACAGATGCTATTGATGTAGCCAAAGCTATTTTACCCGTTAACAAATAAGATACTACTAAGGTATCTAGCGTTCCTATTAGTCTCCAGCTTAAAGCTTTTAATACACTTCGCAAAGGTTTTTCAGAATTCTTATCTCCCTCAAAACCTTTGGTTTGTGTTTTTTTACTAAAAATGATTTGGTTTAAAATCATAAAAAAATAATTCAAATAATTACCCTATTAATTTAATAGGGTATGCAAACATACTTTAAAATTTGTTCCTAAATAAATAAAATTTAATAAAGCCTACCGAATTAGTAGATTAATAAAAAAACGATGAAATTTTTAACAATATGAAATTTTTATATCCATTTAGTTGAAGAAATAAGTTTTAAAAAAATTCAAAATATTTTAATAAAGACACAGAAGTTAACATTCATAGATAAGCAAGTTTGTATAAGTAGGGGTCAAAGCTAAAGAAGTACGCTAATCATCATTAAAACCCGTTCATATTTAAAAAACAAAACCCTCAATATCAATATTTTAAACATTTAAAAAGACAACTTGTTACTTCACATAATTAGTAATCATTTATTTAATATCTTTCGAAGACTGTAAACACAATAATTAGGATTGATCCCAAGTATTTGCAATCACTTTTTACATTTATAATTACACTACACGTTAGCCAACAAAAAAACTAATTTCAGTTTTCACTAAAATGAGTTTTTTTATGTTAAATAGTTCGCAAACAAATTTGCCCTATTTTATTAAGGTAGTATAAATTCGATCATCCCAGTATTTAAAACTGTCGACATATTTAGGCTCATTATATTTTGTTGCTTGTCAATAAAAATTTATTGAACGAGTAGTTGTGCTATTTAATTGTAAGCCATTGTCTTTAAATCTTTATTAACAAAAACAACTTAAAAACGATACAAATTAAAAAAGCTGATTAATAATAATAATATCATTATTCAGCTATTTATGTCTTCCATAAATAAATTATAGGGCTTATTTACTAATAGTTAGCTAATAACTCATGCAATTTAGTTTTTAATACATTTTATAGGATTACCAGAATACACAGGGTTAGTAGCAATTATAGTTACATAATTAGATCCATTATTTAGAATTAAAGTAAAGGCATCAAAGCTTGGTGATACATTTGTTGGGTTTGTATTGTCTGCGACAGCTGTTGTAGTCCAATATGAAGCAGCCACAGCTTGATAAATAAAATCAAAATCCATCGGTGATCGGTCATTAATAGCTGAAGTAGTTAAAATAATTCTACTTCTAGTAGCGAGTAATTTTAAGAATAAAAGTAATATAAGGGGAATGTAATATCGCCATAACTAGTAGATTTAATAGCTATTGCAACTGCACTTAACGCTACTCTTTGTTCAACTATTAGAAACACCACTATAGCACACTAGGCACAACAAGCTAAACACATTAAAGCATCAATATACAACACGCTTAAGTACGCAGTTGTTTAAAAACATAAGGCAAAATATTATTTACAAATACGCCGAGCGTACCACAGGGCAAACCTATAATGTATGGGATGCTACGTTGGTATTGCAATTAAAGCCGTTAGAGCTTTCGGTTACAGCGAGTAATATTTTTGATGCCGATTATATTGAAACGGGCTTTACGCCAATGCCACCAAGTAACGTTTTGTTTGGGCTGCGTTATGGTTTTAAATAAGTTTTTAATGGCGTAATAAAGTGCACTGGGCGGCTGGTTAGTGTGTGAAATTCATGCACATTATTGCCGTGTTGCACTAGAGTAATGAGCCATAAACACAAAATCCGCTTAGTTTGTTACCCTTAAATTTAGTTTAGAGTCTATGTTTGTTATGCTGAACTACACTTAGCATGACAAGGCATGTGGATTAACAACACACGTTTAAGACACCAATAACTATTAAAATGTAGTGTTTAGAGTCTAAACCTAGCTGAAATATAGGATTTGAACAAAAATACTTTGGACTTACCACCTAATTTGGCACATACAAAAAAAGCCTTGTTTATATATAAACAAGGCTTTTTTATGCGATAAGCGGTATGCTAATTTTTGATACAGCGTACTGGATTTCCTACAACAGGGAAGCTTTCAATAGATTCACCGATCATTGTACCAAACTCTGGCCCGACTCTAAATACTCTTACCTCAGTTCGTTCTGCTTTATCACCTTCACCTTTAGAAGCAGTAGAGGTCCAATAGTCTCCTGAAGTAGTTTCAAAGTCTATTATTGGATCTTTTGAGTTACTAGATACAATTTCAGATCTCGTACCTGTATAGAGGAAGCCAAACTTCGTT
>CAYWOM010000125.1:0-5584 GCA_964459905.1 uncultured Polaribacter sp.
CTGCAAAATATGCTTCTATAATGATGGGGATTTATTTTGCAACTACAGGTTTGGGAAATAAAGCTGCTGGATTACTTGGTGAATCTTCATCTATTTTTGGCGAGTTTAAAGTCTTTACAGGAATTGCAATTTTCTGTGTAGTTTTTGCATTATTAGTGTTTATTTTTCTAAAGAAATTAAAGACACTTACGCATGGAGCAGAAGATAACGAAGTTGATTTTAGCACAAAAGAAACAGAAGGCTTCGAATTAGCAGACAATTAAAATATAAACAAATTAAAAACCTCATAAATCAAACTTATGAGGTTTTTTGTTTTCTAAAACAATCCTTATGAACACAACAGCAAATGCTAAAGAATTTAGCCTACTAAACCATAAACCAGCCTTATTTGTATTATTTTTTACAGAAATGTGGGAACGTTTTTCCTATTACGGAATGCGTGCCATTTTTGTACTATTCTTAACAGCTTCTTTTTCTGATGGCGGCTGGGAATGGACCAGAGAAAGAGCCATTGGTTTGCTAACCATTTATACAAGTTCGGTATATTTAACGCCTTTAATTGGTGGTATTCTTGCCGATAAATTTTTAGGATATCAAAAAGCAGTTGCCTTAGGAGCATTGGCAATGACACTTGGACACGCTTCTATGGCTTTAGAAACAGAGTTTACATTATATATGGGAATTACTTTTCTAATTATTGGTAACGGCTTATTTAAACCAAACGTAACTTCTATTGTTAGTGGTTTGTATAACAAATATCCAGAACGTAAAGATGGCGCTTTTACCATTTTTTATATGGGTGTTAACGCAGGCGGATTTTTAGGTGTGCTTCTTTGTGGTTTTCTTGCCAGTAATTTAAGTTATTCTTGGGGATTTGGCTTGGCAGGAATTTTTATGTTTTTAGGAACCTTACAATTTTGGTTTGGTAAAGAAATTTTTGAAAACATTGGTACTTCGCCTTCCAAAAAAACAACTATATCTGATACTTCTAAAGATGCAAACGCATTAAATAAAGCGCTAGAAAAAGAAGTTCCAAAAAATGTACAAAGAGATCGGTATATTGTAGTTGCCATTTTAGCATTTTTTACTGTTTTCTTTTGGGCATCTTTTGAGCAAGCAAGTGGTTCTATGAATATTTTTGCTAAAGATTATACCCAAAGAGCATTAACAGGCAATGCTGCACTAATTTTTAAAATTGTTGATGTATTGGTATCTACCATTCCATTAATTATTATTACGTGGGTTTTGTTAAAGCTATTCGGACAAACATTTAAAAAAATAGCACTTTCTAATATTGTTTTAGGAATTAGTTTTTTAAGTATTTGGGGTATTGTAATTTGGAAATTAAGCGTAATTATTCCGCAACAAAATACAGAAATTGAAGCTTCTTGGTTTCTAATCTTAAACTCGCTTTTTATCATCTTTTTAGCACCTTTATTTTCTAAATGGTGGGAAAGTAAGTACAACCCATCTGCTGCCGTAAAATTCGGAATTGGCATGATACTTCTAGGTATTGGTTTTGGCGCTTTGGCGTATGGATCTAGCGCAATTCCGCAAGGCGCAAAAACAGCATCTGTAAGTTTAATATGGTTGGTATTGGCATACCTTTTTCATACTATGGGCGAATTATGTGTATCTCCAGTAGGTCTTTCTTACGTTTCTAAGTTAGTGCCTGCTAAAAAAATAGGAATGATGTTTGGTGTTTGGTATTTGGTAAACTTTTTAGGAAACTTAATAGCAGGTTTAGTAGGTAGTTCTATTGATACAATTGTAGAAAAGTATTCGATGTCTCATTTCTTTTTAATATTTACCATAATTCCTGCCGTAGTAGGATTGATTTTTTTAGTGATAAATCCGCTTTTAAAAAAATTAATGCACGGTATAAGATAATTGGTATCTTTGGCACAAAATTTGAATTCCTATAAATTATGAAAAAAATAATTTTACTTATTGCAGTTTTAGCATGTACGTCTTCTTTAACTGCTCAAAAAATAGAATGGCTTACTTTAAATGAAGCTTTGGCACTTCAAAAAGAAACGCCTAAAAAAATAATTATGGATGTTTACACCGTTTGGTGTGGCCCTTGTAAACTGTTAGACAAAAAAACCTTTGGCAATAAAGACGTAGCAGCATACATAAATAATAATTTTTATCCCGTTAAATTTAATGGCGAAGGAAATGATTCTATTAACTACAAAGAACGTTCTTTTGGAAACCCTATGTATGATAAAACAAAAGCAACAAGAAGGAACAGCTCGCATGAGTTTGCCAATTTTATGGGAATTAATGCCTACCCAACAATTGTTTTTTTAGGAGAAAAAGGAGAGTTTATAATGCCTTTAAAAGGGTATTACAAACCAAGTCAGTTAGAAATTTACTTAAAAATGTTTGCGACTAATAAACACAAAGAGTTTACAAGTAAAGAAAGTTTTGACACTTATTTTAATGCTTTTCAACCAAAATTTGTAGATTAATTAACGGTATCACTTAAAATAAAAGCGCCCTTTTTACTTGTATTGTAAAAAGGGATTTTTAGTTTATTACAAGTAATTTTCCAACTATTTACATAACTTTTATAACTAGATCCGTCTGCAATAATTTTTACTGGATTAATGGTTTTTATCAATCGCTCTAAATTAATTTTTGGCGAATATTGCAAAACAACAATTGGGTGTTGTAAGCCGGCTATATTATAAACACCCAAACTGTCTACTAACAAAATATTTGTACCAGAAAAATTAACAAAATTCTTAAAATTAGTTTGATGGATACTTTTAATATCCTGCGCAATTCTATATGATTTTAAGCTATAATCATCCTGGTAGCTTAACGAATCTAAATCGTGTTTTAAAAACAAATCCTGCCCTATTCTTTTGCCTACAATTGCATGTTTTGTTTTGTGAAAAACAATAAATTCTTTCTGCTGATTTTTTTTAACAAAGTCAGTTAAATAGATACTTTGTAGTATTAGTATTGACGCTAAAAAACACAGTAATTTTTTAGGTGTTTTATCCATAAAAAAACGAATACTAAAAACGGTTAACACATACCAAAAAATCATCATACTAAATGAAATTGAAATTTCTTTAAACAAGAATTCTTCTTGGTGAGAAATCCAACGAACAAAACCATTCATCCAAGAAATTACAGAGCCATACAAATGGACTAAAAAATCTGGTAAGTAATTAAATAAAGCTAAAATAATTACTAAAATTCCACCAATTAAAACACTCGATAAACAAGGTATTATTACAAAATTAGAGAGTAAAAATAAGCCCGGAAACTGTTGAAAATAATAAATACTTAACGGTAATATTCCTATTTGAGCGGCTATAGAAACAGTAAATAATTGCCAGAAAAATTGAACCACTTTTAGTTTTGGCTGCCATAATAAAAACAATTTTGGTTGCAGCCAAATAATACCAAAAACAGCTAAATAACTCAACTGAAAGCCAACATCAAATAAAAATAATGGTTTTACAATTAAAAGAAAAAACATAGAAGCAATCAATGAAAATACAAGTACGTTTTTCTTTTGAAAAGTTTGCCCAACTGCCAAGAAAGTAAACATTGTAACAGCTCTTACTACAGATGCAGAAAGTCCTGCAATAAAAGCAAACATCCACAAGGTTAAAACAATGCAAAAAGTTTTTAAAAACGGCCCGTATTTTAATGTTTCTAAGGGTTTAAAAAGAAACATTAACAGCCATAAAATAACGCCCACATGCAAACCTGAAACTGCTAAGATATGAATTGCGCCTGCACCCGAATAATTTGCAATTAATTCTTTAGAAATATCTTGTCGCTGCCCTAAAAGCAAGGCATTTATAACCGCTAATTCATCCTTTTTAAAAGAATATTTTTGTAGTGTTTTTTTAATATATGTTCTAAATTTCGAAGACAAACTAATCAAAGAAAATTCTTTACTTTCTAATTTTACAAATTGCTGCCTTTCTACAAATACTTGCTCATAAATACCTTGTTTTTCTAAATAATATTTATAGTTAAATTGATGTGGATTTGCAATGGAATTTACGGCGCTAAAAGTTGGTTGTAGGTATATTTTTCCTCCCACTTTTAACGGAATTAACAAACTGTCTTTTTTAAGATTTAAAAGAACTTTACCGCGGGTTTTTAGTGCATCTATTTGAGTAACATCTACATAATATTTATGGTGATAAAAACCTGATTTTAAAACTTTTTTAATGGTGAAAATTACTGATGCGTTTTCTTTTAAATGACACTGATAATAGTCTTTATAACTAGTATCATCATCAACATAAACAACTCCAATTCCTATTAAAAAGAAACAAGTAAATGCAACAATAGTAGCTGCTATTTTATGCCTAAGAAGCGCAAAAATTCCAATTAAAAAAAGTAACAAAACAGCAAGAGAAGCAAATCCGAAAGACCAAATTTTTGTATAAAATTGAATTACAATACCTAAAACAACAAGCACCAAAAAGTGCATAGGTATATAATTAATTAACTTTCTCATAGAAAGTTAAAGTTACAAAAATAAATTCTACAAGACTTTAACCGCTTTTACAAAAGCATTTTTCCAATATTTTTGAGATAATAAAGAAACAATAACGCCTCTTGAAGAAGTTGCATGAATAAAACTGATTTCACCTTTTTTAGCCGTAACTATTAAACCAACATGGTTAATTTTTTTGTTACTTTTGTTCGTTTTAAAAAATAACAAATCACCTTTTTTAGCTTTATTCAAAGAAACATTCTTGCCTCTTTTTGCCATGTCTCTAGAAACTCTAGGAAGTTTAATGTTTTCTTTACCAAAAGCAACGTAAATTACGCCAGAACAGTCCATTCCTTTACGGGTTGTTCCGCCATATTTATATCGAACACCTTGGTATTGCATTGCGTTTCTAACAATTTTATCTTGTTTAGAAACGGGTTTATTATTGTTTTTTGAAACTCGTTTAGATACAGCACAAGAACTCATCAACAAAGAAAAAATAACAAATAGGTTAAAATAATTTTTCATATTTGTTCTTATTTTAATCCAGCCACAATTTGTTTGGCAACTTTTTTAGAAGCGCCTTTACCACCTAAAATTTGTTCTAATTTATAATATTCTTCAAACAATTTTTCTCTGTGTGTTTCGTCTAGAATTTTAGTTACTGCTGTTTTTAAATTTTGTTTGGTAAAATTATGCTGTATTAGCTCTATTACCACTTCTTTGTCCATGATTAAATTTACCAAAGAAATAAATTTTAAAGTGATAATTTTTTTTGCAATTTGATACGAAATAGATCCGCCTTTATAACAAACAACCTGTGGCACTTTAAATAAGGCGGTTTCTAGGGTTGCAGTGCCAGAAGCCACAATTGCCGCATAAGAAATACTTAATAAATCGTAGGTTTTATTGTTGATAAAATGCACTTTTTTACTGCCAATTATTTGTTGATAAAAACTAAAATCTTGACTCGGAGCACCGGCAATAACAAATTGATATTCAGAAAAATCGGCAACCAAAGACAGCATTACAGACAACATTTTGGTTATTTCTTGTTTCCTACTACCAGGTAATAAAGCAATAATTGGCTTGTTAGATAAGTTGTAT
>CAYWOM010000126.1:0-5564 GCA_964459905.1 uncultured Polaribacter sp.
AAACAGGGGTTGTTAAAGGAGTAGATGTTGGTGTAAAAGAACGTATTTATAAAAATTATTTAGCTGTTGGTTATGGTAATTATGAAACGCCGTTTTTAGAAACCTTTCTGCATCATCAAACTCGTTTCGATAACGAATTTGGTTTGTATGCAAAATATTTAGCTTCTGAAGAGAATGTTGAAAACACCGTTTTAAACAGCAACTTTTCTAACTTTAATGCTGCCGTTTTTTACAAACAAGAAGAGCGGTATTTCGATTGGAAAGTCAGTTTAAATTCTGAGAGAAACCACTATAATTGGTATGGTTTGCCCGAAATAATGTTTACAGAAAACACTATTAACGCAATAAATGAAAAGCAAATTTATAATTTTTTCGAAGCAATTGGCGAGTTTAATTTTAAAGATTCTTATTTAGATTATGGCAAATTTTCTGCATCGTATTTTACAGATACTTTTAAAAGCGCCGAAATTTTTATAAAACTAGATGCAAAATTAGCGCTACCATTAACCTTTATAAAATCTAATTTAAATGATGTTTCTATAAAAACAAGTTTCGAGTACTTAAACGGAGAATTTAAAAACAGTTATAAAGACCAAAATGAAATTAACTATAGTATTTTTACAGCCCAAATAAACCCAACATATAAGCTTGTGTATAAAGGTGTTTCTATTAAAGCTGGTTTAAAAACCTATCTTTCTTTAGATACAGAAAATGCTGCTGCAAATTTTTTATTATATCCAGATTTGCTGCTGCAAAGTGCTATTATTAAAGAGTATTTAAATGTTTACGGTGGTTTTTCTGGAGACTTACATACCAATACTTATAGGAGTTTTACAGAAGAAAACCCATATGTTTCTCCAACATTATTTATTACACAAACATCAGAAAAAGCAAACTTATTTATTGGGTTTAACGGAAAACTAAATAATGATATTAGCTTTAATGTAAAAGTAAGTTCGAAAAATGAAGAAGACAAACCGTTGTTTTTAAGAAATAATTCTAAAACAACTGGAACTACTGCAAATTTTAATGGTACTCTTTTAAACGGTTATGAATTTGGTAACTCATTTGGTGTTTATTATGATGATGTAAAAACTACTTCTTTATTTGTAGAATTAGCGTACGATTTTACGAAGAGAATAACATTTAGTACACAAACTGAATATAATAATTATAGCATTACAAATGCTTTAACAAACTTAAATTTACCAACCTTACAAGCTTCGTTTTCTAGTGAATATAAAAATGATAAATGGTTTGCAACGGCCAATATTTTTTATCTAAGTGAAAGAAAAGACGCACTATATAACAGTGTATTTACTTCTAATTTTAGCGGAATAGAAACCATTAGTTCTTTTGTAGATGTAAATCTAAATGGCGGTTATCATTTTAATGATAAATTTTCTGCATTCTTAAAATTAAACAATGTTTTAAATACCAAATACCAGCGTTTTGCTAATTTCGATACTCAAGGTTTTCAAGCTCTAGGAGGGGTTACTTATAAGTTTGATTTTTAGAATATAGTTCTAAAATTAAATAAAATTTCGTATTGGTAAATTCACTTTTTTAGTATATTTACTCCTATGTATTACTATATAATTATTGCATTTCAAATTTATTGTATTTACCATGCTTATAAAAACAACAATCAATATTATTGGTATTTTATCATTTTTTTTATTCCGTTTATTGGTTGTGTAATTTATATTTTAACGCAAGTTATAAATAAAAGAGATGTTGATAATATCACCGAAGAGTTAACAACAATAATCAATCCTACTAAGAAAATAAAAAATTTAGAACAAGAGTTAGCCTTTTCAAATACTTTTCAGAATAAAATTAATTTAGCAGATGCATTTTTAGAAATTAAAGATTATAATAATTCAATCTTACATTATGAAAGTTCTTTAAATAATAATTTTAAAGATGACCCCTTCACTTTAAATAAATTGATAAAATGTTACTTTAAAACTAAAAATTTTGAAAAAGTAATTGAAAATTCAAGGAAATTAAATCTAGACAAAGATTTTAAACAATCTGTTTATTATTATGCACTATCGTTAGAAGAAAAAGAGGTTTTAGATGAAGCGGAAATTCAATTTAAAAAAGTAGATGTTAGGTATTCTAATTATGATGAAAGAATAGAGTTCTCGAATTTTTTAAAGCGAAGAAATAAAAACCTAGAAGCTAAAGGAGTTTTAGAAGAAATAATTTCAGAGATAAAATCGATGACTAAACAGAATTCAAGGAAATATAGATTACAACTTTTAGAGGCTGAAAAATTAATTATTCAGCCATAAAAAATAGTAATAATTTCTCGTTTCATTTTTGTAGCTTTATAATTCTAATTAATCACTTTAAAATGAAAAAAATAACATTCCTATTTTTAGTTTCAATCTGTATTATTTCTTGCAATCAACAACAACCCAAAACAGTTGATATTTCTGTACTTTCATCAGAAGAAAAAAATGATTCTACAAACATAAAAACATTATTTAACAGCGCTTTAATAGATGGTAAGTCTTATGCGTGGTTAAAAGATTTAACGCAAAATATTGGTGGTAGGTTATCTGGCTCACCAGAAGCTGCAAAAGCAGTAATTTGGGGAGAACAACTAATGAAAACAGTTGGGTTAGATTCTGTTTGGTTACAACCAGTTATGGTGCCGCATTGGGTTCGTGGCGAAAAAGAAATTGCGACTTACACAACAAACGGCGTTCAAAAAAATGTACCAATTTGTGCTTTAGGTTTTTCTGTAGCAACACCAAAGAGTGGTGTTTTAGCAGAAGTTATTGAAGTACAAAGTTTAGAAGAAGCAAAAGCTTTAGGTACTAAAATGAAAGACAAAATTGTGTTTTTTAATCGTCCTTTTGATAATACATTAATAAATACTTTTAAAGCCTATGGCGGTTGTGTAGATCAACGTGTGCAAGGCGCAACAGTTTGTGGTGTGTTTGGTGCAAAAGGTGTAATTGTACGTTCTATGACTAATAGTGTAGATGATTATCCGCACACAGGAACAATGATGTACGGAGATTTACCAGAAGAAAAATACATACCAACTGCCGCAATTAGTTCTAGAGCAGCTAATATTTTAAGTGAAGATTTAAAGAAAAATCCTAACTTAAAATTTTATTTCAAACAAAGTTGTAAAACATTACCAGATGCACCTTCATTTAATGTGGTTGGGCAAATTACCGGTACAGAAACGCCAGAAAATGTAATGGTTGTTGGCGGTCATTTAGATTCTTGGGATTTGGGTGATGGTGCTCATGACGATGGAACTGGAATTGTACAGTCCTTAGAGGTTGCCTATTTATTTAAAAAGAACAATATTAAACCTAAAAACACAATTAGAGTTGTCTTTTTTATGAATGAAGAAAACGGAACGCGAGGTGCAAAAAAATACGCAGAATTATCAAAATTAAATAAAGAAAATCATATTGGTGGTTTAGAATCTGATGCTGGCGGTCATACGCCAAGAGGTTTTTCTATTCAAGCAAATGCATCCAACACTAAATTATTACAAAGCTGGAAAAAATTACTTTCGCCTTATGGTTTACATAATTTAGATAAAGGTGGAAGCGGGGCAGATATTTCTCCTTTAAAAGGCGAAAATGTAACACTTGTTGGTTACAGACCAGACAGCCAGCGTTATTTTGATTATCACCACACAAGCACAGATACTTTCGATAAGGTAAACAAGCGCGAACTAGAGTTAGGTAGTGCTTCTATGGCAAGTATTATTTATTTAATGGATAAATATTTATACAATAACACCCCCGTAAAGTTATAGATATATGGCGATTTTTATTCTGATTTTAAAAATTATCTTCGGATTATTTTTTGTTTTCGCTGGAGTTATGCATTTTATAAAACCGAATTTTTTCAAACATTTTATTCCAGACTTTCTACCAAAATTAGCAGTAAATTATATTTTTGGGTTTCTAGAAATTGCTTTAGGTTTGGGTTTGTTTATTTCATCAACAGTAAAAATTTCAGCTGTTGGAATTTTTATTTTGATGATTGTGTTTTTGCCAATTCATATCTGGGATTTATTTAAAGAAAGACCTGCAATTGGCTCTAGAAAAATAGCAATTATTAGAATTCCTCTACAATTTTTATTAATGTATTTTGCGTACTTAATTTATATAAACTTATGAAAAATATAATCATTTATTTTTTTACAATTACATTAATCACACAATGTAAAAAAGCACCTGTTGATTTAATTGTTATAAATTCTAATACCTATACCGTAAATGATAATTTTGAAAAAGCAGCAGCTTTTGCTATAAAAAATGGTAAATTTATTGATGTTGGTACAAATGATGAAATTCAAAAATGGTATCAATCTTCTACTATTATTGATGCAAAAAATAACACCATTGTTCCTGGTTTAATAGATGCACACTGTCATTTTTACAGAATGGGTTTGCAACAGCAAAAAGTGTCTTTAGAAGGCACAAAAAGTTATGACGAAGTTTTAGACAAGTTAGTGGCTTTTCAAAAAGAAAAAAACACAACCTTTATTACTGGTCGTGGTTGGGACCAGAACGATTGGGAGATAAAAGAATTTCCAACAAAAGAAAAATTAGATTTGCTGTTTCCAACAATTCCTGTGGCAATTGGTAGAGTAGATGGCCATGCACTCTTAGTAAATCAGGCGGCAATTAATGCCTCAGGAATTACAATAGATACGCGAGTTTCTGGTGGAGAAATTATCGTTAAAAACGGTAAAATTACAGGGGTATTAATAGACGCTGCCATGGATTTTATAAAGTTTCCAACCACGTCAAATAAAGAAGCAATTCAAGGCTTATTAGATGCACAAAAAATAGCTTTTTCTTATGGTTTAACAACAGTGGATGATGCTGGAATATCAAAAAAAACCATCGAACTAATTGACAGCTTACAACAAGTAAACCATTTAAAAATGCGAGTCTACGCAATGGTTTCTGCCGATAATCAAAAAGAAATAGACTATTATATTAACAAAGGAATCATAAAAACAAATAGGTTGCATGTGCGTTCTTTTAAAGTGTACGGAGATGGTGCTTTGGGTTCTAGAGGTGCTGCAATGCGCAAGACATATTCAGACAGAGAAAACCATTTTGGGGCACTGATTTATACTCCAGAAAGGTATCAAGAAATTGCCAAACAAATTGCAGCATCAGACTATCAAATGAATACCCATGCCATTGGAGATTCTGCAAACACCTATATGTTAAAAACATACAAAAAGGTGTTAGCCAATGCCAAAAATAGACGCTGGCGTATAGAACATGCGCAGATTATTTCTGAAGAAGATTTTAATAACTTCGATAATATTTTGCCATCTGTACAACCCACCCACGCAACATCTGATATGTATTGGGCGAAAGATAGAGTAGGAGAAAAGCGAATGAAGGGTGCTTACGCTTTTAAAGATTTATTAAACGCATACGGAAAAATTGCCCTAGGAACCGATTTTCCGGTAGAACAAGTAAATCCTTTTTTAACCTTTTATGCAGCCACTATTAGAAAAGATGCTAATAATTATCCTGCAAATGGGTTTCAAATAA
>CAYWOM010000127.1:0-5554 GCA_964459905.1 uncultured Polaribacter sp.
AAAAGGAGCAGGAATATGATAGAACAATTAACTAATTTATTTGAGAATTCAACACTTTTAACAAAGTGTATTATCTATGGTTATACCCTAATTGTAGGTTTACAAGTTTCATTTTATTATCGATATAAAAACAAAATTAAGCAGCTATTATACGTACTAATAACCTTTGGAATTTACTACTATATCATTTACTTTTTTACTGCAATAGCTTTAAATATATATGTCTATATATATGTTCTTCCTACTTTTTTTATATCTATTTTATTTTTCTTTATTTATAAACTTTTCTTTGAAAATAAAACAATAGATAAACCGCTAATTATAAAAATTCCATTTACTTCTGGAAAAGAAGTAACTATTGATTTACAAAAAGGATTGAGCACACAAGGAGCTGCTGGTTCCGGAAAGACTTTATCTATTGCAGGTTGGATTTTGTATTGGATGGGAAAAAGAAATATCGGAGGTGTTCTTTATGATTATAAAGATATGGAATTTGTAGAAATGGTTAACTATTTTTATAGAGATAGTACTATTCCTGTATTAGTATTTGCACCGTATGAACCAGGAAAGAGCATACAGTTTAACCCAATTAGTGTAGACCAATTAGTAAACCATGAACATATTAAATTAATGTCTAAATGTATTGTTGATAATGTTTTAAAAAGCGATAAAGGTGGCAGTGGTGATTTTTTTGAAAAAGCAGCAGAGGGTGCAATAACAGGAGTTATATATACATTAAAAGAATTTTATCCAGAAGAGTGTTCTTTTACCTACTTAGCAGCAATTTTTTTAACAAAAGATGTAGATAATTTAGTTCGTTTTATAGAAAAAAGCAAACAAGGCTCAATTCATGCAAGAGCCTTTTTAGATAGCCAAGACTCTGAAAAACAAATGGCAGCAGTAAAAGCTACATTGAGTAATTCCTTTTCTGTTTTTGCAAATCCTAATATATTTTATACATTACTAAGAAATAGTGAAGATTTTTCAATAAATGAATCCCATAATAAATGTGTTTTTTGTTTAGTAAATAAACCAAGTTACGATGATATTTATTCGCCTATTTTATCAATTGTATTACAATCATTAATCTATAAAATGAGTGAACGAAACCGTGATGAATCTTTTATTTTATTAGATGAAGCACCTACTTTAAAGGTTAACAGAATAGGAAAAGTTCCTGCAACAATGAGAAGTTTTAAAGTATCAACTATCTATATGTTACAAGATACTATACAAGCTGTTATACAAATGGGGAGAGATAAAATGAAAGAAATATTTGCAAACCTTTCTACTATTGCTATTGGAAAAACAAACGACCCAGATACAGCAAAACATTTTGAAAGCTATTTTGAGGAAATTACAAAAAAACAAAAAAGTATTTCTTTTCGTTCTGGTTCATTTTCAGCAGGGGATGAAAGAACATCTATTTCTGAAAAGAATGAAAGAAAACATAAAAGTTCAGAAATGTTTAAAAGAGATACAGGAGAGTTCTTTATATTTGATGAAAAAGGAAATAGCCATGATGGAAGAATTAAAAAAGTTGAATACGAACCTGTTACTGTTAAAACTATAAATAAAATATCTTCCGCAGAATTAGAATCAATCTACATTAAAATATTAGATAAGGCTAAAATTTTATAAAAAAAATATAAGTAATACTTATATTTAGTATATTTGTAACTATTAATATTAATATAAATTTAAAACAATGAGAAAAAAAAGAAAAATTTCAATGATGCTATTGTTAGCAATGGTCAGTACAAGCTTTTATTCGCAAACCTTAGGTTTTGAGGGAGCAGCAGAAGATATTTGGGATGAAGTAAGGGGGGCTGCACCTTATATTTTTGCAGGTATATTTCTAGTAAGTGTCTTTTTTAATATAGGTAAAGTAACAGGAGCAGATAGAGATTATAAAGCTTTCTTTACAGGATTAGTTTTATGGTTTGCATCTATTTTGGTAGTAGTAGCAATCGTAACTTACTTACTGTCTTTATCTTTTTAAATAATGGAACAAGAGCAAACACGAATTAAAGTTAATAAAGGGGTTGATAAACAGTTAGTTATTTTAGACTTAAAAATTAATTATTTAATAGGGTTTGCTTTTTTTGTTTTTGTAGGAGTTGTTATTGTTATGTCAATGTTTTCTTTTAAAATATTCATGGTTATTGCAATTTTTTTAGCTATTATATATATGTTAATTAAGTATTTACAGGAAATAGAATTTTTAAATAATTTTAAAAAAAGTAAGATTCCAGACGAACTAATCAATGATATTTTTTAAAAAATAAATATGGAACAAATTTATTTAAGTGAGTACTATCCTATATTACATACTAAAGGTAATGTTTGTCTGTCAAATAGTGGAGATACTTTTTTGTGTTATGTTTTAGAATTACCAGAAGTCTTTACCTTATCAAAAAAAGATTATGCAACGATACATGATTTTTGGTTCCGTATGTTAAAACACTTACCAAATAATACGGTAATACATAAACAAGATGTTTTTTTAAAAGAATTATTCAATGGAGAAGAATTAGAAAGCAATACTTTTCTACAAAAAGCTACTAAAAAGCAATTTGAAAATAGAGAATATTTACGTCATTTTTCATTATTATTTATTGGTAATACATCAAACAGTAGTTTAAAGAAAAACAATTTATCAAATCCTTTTAGAAAGCTTGAAAAAATTGATACTATAAAAGCTGATAAGAAGTTAAAAGATGAATTTATAGATGATGTTGAAAAAGCAATTGAATTTATAAATAGTAGTAGATATATTAAGGCAATTCCTTTTGGTGATGATGAAATACACGATTATATAAAAAGTTATTTTAATGGCTTTGAATCCGATAAAAAAGTAGATACAACCACTAATGTAAAAATTAAAACAAGTAGTAAAGAATACAATGTTATTGGAGTAGGAGATAAAAGAGTAGGTATGTTTAGTGTCAATAATACAAAACAGTTGCCTGATTATGTAGATATTTTTAAATTAGATACAGATTTCAGTAGTAAAAAATTTGATATATATAAAGGATTTGCAGAAGATTTTTCTTTTAAATTACCTTTTAATCATATTTATAATCAAATCATATTTATAACAAATCAACAAAAAGAAAAATCAGAACTAGAAAGCCAAAAAGAAAACTTGTTTGGAGCAAGAGGTTTTTCTGCTGATAATGAAACTGCATCTGAAGAACTTTCTGATTATCTAAAAGATCTGTCAAAGGACGAGAATAGAATGATTGTTTACGGTCATACTAATATTATATACTATGCTGATACAAATTCTGAATTTGAAAGTTATACAAATAAGGTATCAACCATATTTAAAAACATGGAATATAAAGCTTCTTATCCTAATAAGCATACCATTAAAGACTTATACATAAAATCACTTTTTACCTATAGTCCCAGATTAACAAAACTACAAGTTTATAAAACAGAATTGCATATTGCTTTAACAAGTTATATAAATACAACTTCATACAGAAATGATGATGATGGAGTACTTTTTTCTGATAGAGTTTTTAATATACCTACAAGAAGAGACGTGCGAGATCTAGAAAAGAAAAGAATTAAAGCCTGGAATTTTAAAGTCCTTGCACCAACAGGAGAAGGAAAATCTGTTTTGATGCAACACATTTTTAGACAGCAATTAGAAAAAGGTAAAAAAATTGTAATTTTTGATATTGGAGCAAGTTTTAAGAAACTAGCTTATTTATTACCAGAAGATAAATCTTTATTTTTATCTTACGAACAAGGACAAGGTTTAGGAATAAATCCTTTTCAATTAAATGATGTTATACCATCAGTTCAAAAATTAAATGAATTAGCTGTTTTTATTTATAAAATTTGGAAACCTGCAAAAGAGATAACTAATGAAGTTAAAACAACTTTAAGGAAAATTATTGAAAGTTATTATAAAGCAACTTCTGGAAATTATGATTTACACAATTTTTATGCTTTTGTTAAACTAAATAAAGATGATTTACTTGAACATTTAAGTATTGAAAAAAGGTTTTTTGATATAGAAGATTTCTTATTATACTGTTCAGATTTTGTAGAAAAAGGACAATACTCTTTTTTATTTAAAGGAGGTAGTCAGAAATTACAAAACATTAAAGATAAAGATTTAGTAGTTTTTGAATTTGATAAAGCCAAAGATGATGAAGTAGTACTAGCTATATTAATGGAACTAGCTTCTTATGCTATTCGTGATATTATTTGGCAAGATAAAACAAAGGATGGAATTATATTTTATGATGAAGCTGCCAAGTTCTTTAAAAATCCTGCGATTTTAGACAATGTCATTTTTCAATATCAAGCAATTAGAAAACAATCTGGTAGTGTCGGAATAGCCTTACAAAGTCCATCGCAACTACCTAAAAATGATGATGTAGATGCAATGATAGATAATACACAAGTATTATATATTTTATTTAATGAAAAAGGATATCAACCTATTGTAGATAGATATTCTTTGTCAGATCATCAACACTCTTTATTAAAAAGTATAACACCTAATTTAAAAGCTAAAAGACCTTATACAGAATTTGGTTTAATAATTGGTAAAGAAATATGGATAATGCGCTTAGAATTGTCTAAAGAAAGTTATTATACTTTTCAAACTGATGGTAGAGAATACGAGGAAATAATGCAATTATTTGAGAAAGAAAAGAAAACATTACCCACTAATCTAGCAATGGAAAAAGCAATAGAACTACATATAAAACAAAATTAATACAACCAATTATGAAAACAAAATTAATAGTAATTATGTTCTTATTTTTAGGAATAAAAACATTTAGTCAACTTCAAGTGGTATCTGATCCAAAAAATACAGCAATTAGTAAATCTAACGCAGTAATTAATAAAGCAAGTTTAGCAAAAAATGCTGAAATTTTAACAAAAGCAACTGCATCTTTAGAAGAAACAAAAAAATCAGTAAAACTATTATCTGATGCTAAAGACGCTATAGAAAAAGTAAGTACAGTTATTAAAGATATGAACAGTTTGTATATTATTATTGATATGCAAAACAAAATGATAAGTAAAGCAAAAACTGATATAAGTAAATTAAAAGACTCAAACCTATTTTCAACAAGAGAAATCGTAAATGTTTCTAGTACTTTTACTACTATAATAATTACTTCTTCTAAAATGGTTGATCTAATAAAAAAATTGGTTGAAGATAATTTATTTAAAATGACCGATGCAGAACGTTTAACACTTATAAAAGAGGTAGAAGAAGATGTTAAATCTGCTTATTTAGAAATACTATATTTTTCAAAGAAATACAATACCATAATGAATAGAAGAATTATTAAAAAATTAGCAAAAAAAAATAGATAAATGGATGATGTAATTAGTATTGCTAATATTGGCTATGACACCATTTTAAGTGCTTACAATTCTTTTTTTTCAAATAAAGTTATTAGTAATACCTTACTTGGTTTTAAGGTTCTGGCTATTCTTTTGTTTGTATTATCTATATATAGTGGAATGGTGGATAAAGTAGCTTCTAAATGGAATATGGAAAGCGGCACTTTAT
>CAYWOM010000128.1:0-5552 GCA_964459905.1 uncultured Polaribacter sp.
GAATAATCTCTAAATCGTTCTCTAAAGCCAAGTATAAGTTAGAAATTGTTTGTGCTTGGATACTTTGTGCTGCATCTACAATTAACAAAGCACCTTCACAAGCTGCAATAGATCTAGAAACTTCGTAAGAAAAATCTACGTGACCAGGAGTATCAATTAAATTCAAAATAAATGGTTCTCCATTATGAATATAATCCATTTGAATGGCGTGACTTTTTATGGTAATTCCACGTTCACGCTCTAAATCCATACTATCCAACAACTGCGCTTTTTGCTCACGAGCTGTTACAGAACCTGTATAATCTAACAATCTATCTGCTAATGTACTTTTACCATGATCTATATGCGCGATAATGCAAAAGTTTCTAATATTTTTCATTTGTTAAATTTGAGTTGTAAAATAGTCTGCAAATATACGAGATTTAAAAAGCAGACACAATAAAACATTTTTGTAAGTAGTTAATATTTTAAGTACCATTTATAATAGTTTTAACTCAAGAAATTAAAAAGGGATCTTAACATTATTAAAATAAGAATTTATGTATTTTTAGCTGGAATTAAAAATTAAGAATAATGAAGATAAAAATACTTTATATAATTTTAGGAATTGTTGCTCTACTTTTTATAATTACGCAATTATATTTTATAAATAGTCAAAGAAATATTGAACAATATTCTTTTAAAGTGGTAAAAACTTATGCTGATTTTGAAATTAGAAATTATGAAGCAACTCTTTTTACATCAGTAAAAATAGCTAGTAGCGATTATAAAAAAACATCTAGCCAAGGTTTTTCTATTTTGGCAAGTTATATTTTTGGAGGAAATGATAAAGAGGAAAAAATAGCAATGACATCACCAGTTACTATGCGCTTAAAAGATACTACAACCATGCTATTTATGGTACCTAAAAAATATACCAAAGAAAATTTACCAAAACCCAATGATGCTTCTATTAAATTTAAAGAAATGCCTGCAAAAAAAGTAGCTGCAATATCTTTTGGTGGTTGGGCAAACAATGCTAAAATTGAATCTTATAAGAAGAAATTAATAGAGGCCTTAAAAAAAGAAGGCGTAGACGCTACAAATAATTTTTATTTTTTAGGATACAATGCACCTATTGAGATAATGAATAGAAAAAATGAAGTTATTGTTGAGCTGAATTAACACAAAATTTAATACATGTTTAAAACAAAACAAGGTTTTATAACTAAAATACATTTAGTAATTTCTGTATGTATTGTTATTCCTGTTGCTTTTGTCTACGGATTTCAGCCCGATTCTAAATTCGATATTCATTTAAACACCATAGACGAGCATAATTTTTTTAAAGCAATTATGGGCTTGTATTTAGGTTTTTCTGTTCTTTGGATTTTAGGAATCCTTAAAAACAACTATTTAAAAACTGCCGTTCTTACTAATATTATTTTTATGTTAGGCTTAGGTTTTGGCAGACTGTTAAGTTTGCTAATAGATGGCATACCAACTTTTGGTTATATTTTTGGAACTTTTGCAGAAATTTTTCTAGCTATTTATGGTATTTGGGTTTTGAAAAATAAAAACAGTAATTTTGCAAAAAATTAATTTGTTTTGGTAAAAATAGGTAACATAGAACTTTCAGATTTTCCTTTATTATTAGCACCAATGGAAGATGTCTCTGACCCTCCTTTTAGAGCTTTGTGCAAAGAAAATGGCGCAGATGTTGTGTATACAGAATTTATTTCTTCGGAAGGTTTAATTCGCGATGCCGCAAAAAGTGTCATGAAACTAGATATTTACGAAAAAGAAAGACCTGTTGGTATTCAAATTTTTGGTGCCAATTTAGAATCAATGTTAAAAACAATTGAAATTGTAGAAAAATCGAATCCAGATATTATTGACATTAATTTTGGTTGTCCGGTTAAAAAAGTAGTTTCTAAAGGCGCAGGCGCAGGTATTTTAAAAGACATCGATTTAATGGTTTCGCTTACAGAAGCGATGGTAAAACACACCAATTTACCTATTACCGTAAAAACACGTTTGGGTTGGGATCATGATTCTATTAAAATTGTAGAAGTTGCAGAACGTTTACAAGATGTAGGTTGTAAGGCTATTTCTATACATGGTAGAACACGTGCACAAATGTATAAAGGTGATGCCGATTGGAAACCTATTGCAGCTGTAAAGAACAACCAAAGAATGCACATTCCTGTTTTTGGAAATGGCGATGTAACATCACCAGAAAAAGCAATGGAAATGCGCGACAAATATGGTTTAGATGGTGCTATGATTGGTAGAGCATCTATTGGTTATCCTTGGTTTTTTAATGAAGTAAAGCACTTTTTTGAAACCGGACAACATTTAGCAAAACCAAGTATAGCACAGCGTACAGAAATGGCAAGAAGACATTTACAAATGGCTATTGATTGGAAAGGCCCTGTTTTAGGCGTTTTTGAAACAAGAAGACATTATACCAACTATTTTAAAGGAATACCGCACTTTAAAGAGTACAGAATGAAAATGGTAACTTCAGATGCTGCAGAAGATGTTTTTGCTGCTTTTAATGAAGTAGAGCAGAAATTTGGAAATACAATTATACCTCAGATATAATTTTAAACGAACTTATAATTTCTGATGCTTCTTGTCAATATTTATTAAATAATTTAGGCTTTACAGCATATTTAATTTAGTAGAACAAACCATTGCTTTTATAATATATTATAATAAACTTCATTTTTTACACTTAGTAGAATAACTAGCTTTTACTATCGCTTTTTACCATAATTACTATCTTTAAAGATTATATATTTAGTAATAAAATCTCAATGATTTTCATGGCTATTTAAATCATTGTTATCAAAATCTAAAATTGGTTTATTATTAAATTTACCATTCTTTCGTGCTAAAAAATATAAATAAGTGCTAGTTTTATTACTGTTTTTGGGCAAGTAACTATTTACACCATGTGCTTTGTAAATACCAATAGCAGGGAGTATTTACTGTAAAATAATATTGTTTTAATAAAGAATATTCTTTTTATAGTTACCGCTCTATAAATTCTCTAGTTATTCTACTACTTGCAATTTTTGAGGCTATAAAACCTAAAACAGTAATTGTTAAGAATACAATAATTAAATTTGAAACTCTAAATTCTACTGGGTAAGCCAAGTTTTGAGTAATCATAAATAACCCAAATTCTTTTTGCAATACCACTAAAATTATTCCAAGAATTAATCCTATAATCATTCCAAAAAATGTTAATAAAAAGCCTTGTAAGACAAATACTTTCTTGATTTCTTTTATGCTGGCACCTAGGTTAAATAGCGTTTTAAGATTCTCTTTTTTATCAATAATCATCATAATTATTGCACCTATAACATTAAATAAAGCAATAATAACAATCAGCGTAAAAATTAAATAAGAAACAAGGTTTTCTGTATTTATTACTTTATAAAAAACTTCGTTTAATTGTTGTTTGGTTTGTACTTTAAACTGGGTACCAATTTGTTCTTGTAATTCTTCTGAAACAGTTTGTGCAAAGTTATTATCGATCAATTTTAACTCGATTCCTGTAATCTGATTTTCTTTAAATTTTAATAAATTTCTAGCTTGAGAAATAGGTACAAAAACATATTTATTTTCGAATTCTTCTAATCCAGAATAGACACCCACAATTTGAACATTTGTTTTATAAAAAGCATTATTAGGATTTATAAAACCAACTCCTGGTTTAGGAATCATGATAGATAAAGGTTCTCCAAAATTTAAAGTACCTAGAGATAGTTTATTCGATATTCCTCTGCCTATTACTGCTATATTTAAAAAATCTTTATCTAACCAATTACCAATAGTTAGCGCAGCATCTATTTGTGTAATTGCAGTATAATTAGCTTCAACTCCTTTTAAGTAAGCAATTTTATTTTTATTATTATATTCTAAAAAAACACGTTCTTCAATAATTTTAGAACTTGCTTTTATGGCTGTATTATTGCTTAAGATTTCTTGAATAGTATCGGTATATAAAAACGATTTTCCTTTAACAGCCGTTATTTTAATGTCAGGATCAGAAACATCTAACAAACTATAACTAAAAGTACGTAAACCAGAAAAACCAGAGAGAATAACAAACAAGGCTAAAGAGCCTACAATAACCCCAAATGAAGCAATTATAGTAATAATATTTATAGCATTATTACTCGTTTTTGTAAATAAATATCTCTTTGCTATGTATAGCGAAAAATTAAAATGTCTCGTTTTAGAGCGATAGGACATTGCGTTTAATTATCGTTTCTGACGTCTTGGTAAAACATCTGGGTTTTTTATAGGATCATGGTCATTTCCTTTTAAAGACTTGTCTATTTCTTCGATATAATCTAGCGTATTATCACCAAAAAAAAGTAATTCTGGCATTCTTCGTAATTGGTTTCTAGTACGTTTTGCCATTTCGTGTCTAATTAAAGGAGTGTTAGATTGTACACCTTTTACCAATTCTTCTCTTTTTTCTGATGGAAAAATACTTAAGTAAACTTTGGCAATTCCTAAATCTGAAGTTACATGAACTTTAGAAACAGAAATAATAATCCCTTTCATACCGTCTTGTGCTGCTTTCTGCAATACATCTACCAAATCTTTTTGCAGTACTCCTGCAATTTTACGTTGTCTGTTCGTTTCTTCCATTATACAAATTTACACTATTTTTAGGTAGTGATTTTATTTGGTAAATTTTAAAGTAAAAAAAATCTCAAAATGTAAAAACACTTTGAGATTTTATATGATGAATTATTTTAAAAATTTAATCTGCTAAAATAATTGCTTTGTTATCATTTAATTCTAAAGTTCCAGATTTAATTTCTAAAGTTAGAATTTTGTCATCTGTTGCATCTACTACTAAAAGAGCGTTTAAATTGTTTAATTCTAATTGTTCTTGTGTATGAACATAAATTTTTACAATTCCTTCTTTTAAAATTGAAACAACTGGTGCGTGATTATTTAACAGTTGAAATTCTCCGTTAATTCCTGGAGCTGATAAAGAATCAACTTCTGAAGAAAAAAGAATAGCTTCTGGTGTTACAATTTCTAAAAACATATTTTTTATAATTTTCAGCGAATAGTTATTAGTTAGCAAAAACTAATAGCTACTAACTAATTTTAAGCTTCTGCTAACATTTTTTCACCAGCATCAATTGCATCTTGAATTGACCCTCTTAGGTTAAAAGCTGCTTCTGGATATTTATCTAACTCACCGTCCATAATCATATTAAAGCCTTTAATAGTGTCTTTAATATCAACTAAAACCCCAGGAATACCTGTAAATTGTTCAGCTACATGGAAAGGTTGAGATAAGAAACGTTGAACACGCCTTGCTCTGTGAACTACTAATTTGTCTTCCTCAGATAATTCTTCCATTCCTAATATGGCAATAATATCTTGTAACTCTTTATAACGTTGTAAAATTTCTTTTACAGCTGTTGCAGTATCATAATGCTCATCACCTAAAATTTCAGCAGATAAAATTCTTGACGTAGAATCTAAAGGATCTACTGCAGGATAAATACCTAATTCTGCAATTTTACGAG
>CAYWOM010000129.1:0-5509 GCA_964459905.1 uncultured Polaribacter sp.
CGATGCCAAGCCTGCAGTAACAATTGTTACGGCTGCTTGTATGGTAAACATGGTGGCGAAATTTAAAATGTAATAGGTAATTAAAACATTTTTGCCTAATTTTTTATACCCGTCTAATAAAGTTTCTCCGGTTGCTGCTGCATAACGCGGCCCAAACTGAAAAAAAGGATATTTAAATAAATGTACTAATAACAATGCCCAAACAAGTCCGAACCCAAATTCTGCGCCTGCTCTTGTAGATTGTACCAAATGCGAAACACCAATTGCAGCTCCTGCAAATAATAATCCTGGGCCTAAAGACTGTAGGAACGATTTTTTCATTTTAAGACCTCTTAATAATGGCTGCCAATAATTTTTTAGCACGTAATAATTTTACTTTTACGTTATTCATAGGTTCTTTAATTTGTACAGAAATTTCTTTGTAACTTAATTCTTGAAAGTACCGTAACTGAATGACTTCTTGGTACTTTGGCTTTAACTGTTTAATGTCTTTTAGCAGCTTTGCTAAGTTTTGTTCTCTAATAATCTTATCTTCGGGTGTAGGATTATCATCAACTACTAAATATACTTTTTCTTCTTGTTCTATGGTGGTTTCTGCAGAAATAGAACTGTTTTTTTTGCGCAATAAATCTATATGTACATTTTTAGAAATGGTAATTAACCAAGTTTTAAAGGTGTATTTTTCATCAAAAGTTTTAATTTTATCGAATGCCTTAGAAAAAGTTTGTATGGCAATATCTTCTGCATCGTTTTCGCTTTTTGTTCGTTTTAGTTGATAATTATAAACGTCTGCCCAAAAAGTGTCTAATAAAAACCGAAAGGCAGATTGACTTCCTTTTTTTGCTTTTGAGATATTTATATTAAGTTTTGTTTTTTCTATTTCCAATGATTGGGTTTTGAAATCAAATTGCTGATAAATATACTAAAATGAAACAGTAATACCCCAATTTCTAAAAAAGGTATGAAATATATAATTTGTGGTTCTTTTAGTTTTTTTGAAGCAAACCCTACAACTAAATATTGAATTGTATAATAAGTTATAACAATAGGTAATACCATTTGCAAAGGATATAAAAAGCATAAAATAATACCCGAAATATAAAATAACACTTTAGATATATTGAACAACCCTAACAATAATTTATGCTTTAATTTATAATGATTTGCAGTAGATACTTGTTTTGTTTTTTGAGAAGACCACTCTTTAAAAGTTGAAGGTGCTTTAGAAACTGTAAAACTTTTTTCGGAAGTACAGATGGTAGTATTTGTATTATTAGCGGCGTCTTGTATAAATAAATCGTTTTCACCAGATTTAATATTCATATGATTTATAAAACCTTTTACCTTAAAAAAACCTGATTTCTTGTAGGCTAAATTCCCGCCAAGGGCCCTATAAGGTGCACCTAGTTTTGTATAACCAAAGCATTTTACTGCAGTTAAAAGAGTTTCGAAACGGACTAATAAATTTAAGATAGAATTTTCTTGTTTATACTTATTATATCCAAAACAATTGTTTTATCTACATTAAAATGCTGGCTCATTTTTGAAATCCAAAATTTAGAAATCGTTTTAGAACCAGGGTTTATAAATAATAAATGTTCGTGGGTTGCTGCTTTTATTCCTAATGTTAAAGCATATTTTTTATTTCCCCAAAAAGCTTCAGTATTTTTTACATCAATAATTTTAATATTGGTATGATTTAGTTTAAAAGATTGCATTACCTCTAGTGAATTGTCTTTAGAAGCATCATTTATAAGAACTATCTCAAAAGCAGTATATTTTTGTTGAATGATGTTGGGTATGATTTTCTGTAAATTTTCTGCTTCATTTTTTGCAAATATTAATACAGATACTGGTATTTCAGAAGACTGTTTGTTGTTTTTTACAGTATTAAAAATAAAAGAAGAAAATGCAAGGTAATAAATAACTTGAATACCTGTAAATACTACAAAGGCGTAGAAAATAACAGTTAACATCATTTAAAAATATAAATTAATTATGTGTAGGTTCAGCGCAGTCTTCAAACTCATCGGCTGTTTTTCCACAAAATCCACAAGCGTCACCTTCTTGGTTTAACATTGGGTTTTGACTTGCACAAGTACCTGCAAATTTGCCATCTTTTTTTGCCCATATTTTAATGGCAATTCCTGCAACAGCAAGTCCTAATAAGCCTGAAGTAAGTAACAATAATTTCATAAAAAATAATTATTTTTACAAAGATACACAATCTATTTATCTCACAAAAAATCCTGTAACACTATTTAGTTAGTGACTTTTTAAATAATTTGGTGTCTTAATTACTGAAAACAAACTAAAAATAAATATGACTACAATTACTGAATCTTTACAAAATTTTTACAGCTCAATTTCTTCTGGTTTAGGAGACTGGGGATTACAATTAATTGGTGCTTTAGCGGCCTTAATTATTGGACTTTGGATAGTTAGAATGCTTATGAAAGGAGTTTCTAAAATGTTTGAAAAAGGAAATATAGACGATACCTTACAGCCTTTTATTTTAACTACTATAGGCTTTATTTTAAAAATATTACTAATTATTTCTATAGCAGGTATTGTTGGATTACCAATGGCATCTTTTGCTGCTTTATTAGCGGGTGTAGGTGTAGCTATAGGTGCTGCATTTAACGGTTCTCTTGGGCATATTGCATCAGGTATAATGTTGCTTATTTTTAAACCATTTAAAGTTGGCGATTTAATTAAAACCAACGGTGCTTTTGGTTTTGTAAAAGAAATATCTGTTTTTGTAACTGTTATAGAAACATTTCAAAATGAAACAGAAATTATTCCTAATTCTGCCATTACTTCTAATAAAATAACCAACTTAACAAAAATTGGAAACCTACGTGTAGATATGCCATTTGCCATTAGATATGGTTCAGATATTGCAAAAGCAAAACAAATTGTATTAGATGTTCTTAAAAATGATAATAATGTACTAAAAGAAGCAGGTGTTGCGCCTAGAGTTGCAGTAAATAATTTAGGGCTTAATAGTGTAGAATTATTAGCTTTACCTTATGTAGCTTGTGAAAATTATTGGGACGTTTATTGGGATACTAGACAAAAAATAGTAATGGCTTTAGGAGAAGCAAACTACGAAGCTCCTTTACCACAGCGTGTTGTTACAATGACAAAATAAAGTAAGTTTACAAGAAAAAGAGAAAGAATAAATAAGGCTACCCAAAAGGTAGTCTTTTTTTGTAAGTTTACTTTTTTTTTAAAATAAATTTGGAAGAACAAAATTTTATAGAACAATTAAAGGCTAAAAAACAACTTGCTTACAGTACTCTTTTAGATACGTATCAGCAAAAAGTTTTTGGTACGTGTATTTCTTTTATCCCAAATAAAGAAGATGCAGAAGATGTTGCGCAAGAAGTTTTTTTAGAAATTTTTAAATCGATTTCTAAGTTTAAGGGAAACTCTAAACTATCTACTTGGATTTATAAAATTACTACTAATAAATGTTTAGAATTTATCAGAAAAAAGAATACAAAAAAACGTTTTGCCTTTATGCAAACCATTTTAGGTAATGAAATCCCGTTTGATAAAACCAATTATTTCACAGAAATAAATCATCCAGGAATTATTTTAGAGAATAAAGAAAAATCTGCCATTATTTTTAAAGCGATAAATACGTTGCCTGAAAGCCAAAGAGTTGTTTTTACATTGGCAAAAATAGATGGAAAAAGTTACCAAGAAATTGTTGAAATTACTGGTAGAAGCTTATCATCAGTAGAGTCTATAATGTTTAGAGCAAAAAAAACGTTACAAGAAAAATTAGAAAATTTTTATAAATCTGAAGATTAACGCAAGTTTTTTAAAAAAGTTGCATCTAAATAATTATGGATGTTGATTAAAATTAAAAAAAATGAAAAACAAAAAGCACATACATCAACAAGTAGAAGATACATTTAATGTTTTAGAAGATATTAATAGTGTAGAGGTGAGTCCTTTTTTTAAACATAAAATACTGCAAAAAATAAATACTGAAGAAGAAAAAAAAGTAGTATTAAACTGGTTTACTCCAAAATTACAATTGGCAGCTTTTGTAATTGTTTTGTTAATGAATACAAGTGCAATTTACTATGCCTTTTCTTCATCTGAAGTTTCTACAAATACTGATATTAATAGTTTTGCACAAGAATATTATTTACAACCTACTTCTAATTCACTTTTAAATTAAGAGAAATGAAATCAAAATTACTTAAAGTATTATTAATTTTATTAGTGTTTTTAAACGGAGTTTTAATTTTTATGTTGATTAAAAAACCACATGAAAACAGAAGACCAAATCCTCATAGAAATTTTTTAACAGAACAGTTAAATTTTACTGAAAGCCAGAAAGAAGGGTTTACAGAATTAGATGAAGTTCACAGAGGTTTTATGGCAAATATTCATGAAAAGGTTAGGGAAAAGAAAGACGCTTTGTTTACTTCTTTTTCTGATAAAAACTTTAATCCAGATTTAATATCTACAGAAATCGGAATTTTAGAAGGAAAAAAAGAGGCAGAAATATTTCGTTTTTTTAGTGAAGTGAAAAAGTTATGTACCCAAAAACAAGCAGAGTTGTTTGATCAAATTATAGAAGAGGCAATAAAAGAAGGGAAAAGAAGACCCTCAAATAATGGTAGAATGCCTCCTCCAGAAGATGGTAGGCATCATCCACCAAGATAAAAGTGAATTTATACACACAGAAAATTTTATTTTGGTAGATAAAAATGGGAGAATTAAAGGTGTTTACAACAGAACTTTATCATTAGACATGCAAAGATTAAAACACCATTTAGAAATTTTGAAGAAAGAGAACTCATGAGTTTAATTGTTAAAAAATCATAAAAAAAGTCCTATTAATCTATTAATAGGACTTTTTTGTTAAAGTAAAGTTAACGTGCGCAAGTTAAAAAAAAGACTTGCATCTAAACTCTTATAAATTTAAAAACAATCTTTAAAAAGTAAATTATTTATGAAACGTAGCACAATTATTTTAGGATTATTAATAACAGTATCAACCACAATTATTTCTTGCAAATCTGCATCAGAAACTTCATCAGAAAAAAGATATGGAGAAAGAAGTGGTGGAGAAAGAAGTGGTGGAGAAAGAAAAAGTATAGCTGCTCTTTTTTCTGAAATGGATGTAAATAAAGATAATAAGTTATCTAAAGATGAGGTAAAAGGACCTTTAGCAAAAGACTTTTCTAAAATAGATGCTAATAATGATAGTTTTATTTCTAAAGAGGAATTAGAAAACGCACCAAAGCCAGAAAGAAAGAGAAGACCAAGAAACTAAAATAGACATATCAATCTTACTAAAATAATCATTATGAAAGATTTTAAAACCATATTATTTTCAACATTATTAGTGCTAATTATCTTTTCTTGTTCTAAAGATGATGTAATTGAAGAAACAGCAGAAGAGGAAGAAGAAGAAATAGAAATTGACGATACAGATTTCGTAGCTACAGATTGGACAACTGAAACACACAGTAAAGATGCA
>CAYWOM010000130.1:0-5506 GCA_964459905.1 uncultured Polaribacter sp.
CGTAATTTTCTTCTGACTTGTAGGTTACAAATTCGTTCATAAGTATGTTTTTTTTTAATTAGTAGTCGCTTTCGCTCAAACTAATAACTGTTATATTAAATAAATTTTACCAAATAGATTCCTGCAAAAACGGCTAAAAAACCAACAACAAAACTGGCTATTGTATAAAAAGCAAAACTGGTAAAATCTCCCGATTTTAAGAACAAATGGTTTTCATAAGCAAAGGTAGAAAATGTTGTAAAGCCGCCACAAAAGCCTGTTGCCAAAAGTAAAGTATGGTTTTGAGAAAGGGTTTCGTTTTTCGCAGTATATCCTAAAATAATTCCGATGAATAAGCTTCCTAAAATGTTTGCTGCAAAGGTTCCATATGGTATTCCGTTTTCTGTATTATTTAGCAGTTTTCCAATTAAAAAACGTAAAACGCTTCCAAAACCCCCACCAATAAAAACAAGTAATAATTGCTTCATAAGTATGCAAGATATAAAAAAGCATTATTACAAAAAAAAATGACCAAGTAATCTTTTAAAATAATAAATGACTTCTCTTTACTTTGTAATAATACTTTGTATAGAATTTAAAAAAATCTTATTTTAATGAATAAAAGTAATTGGTTTGTATTTCATAGGGTTTTACCATGGTTGGGTCATTTACGTAAGTTTCCCAAATAGGGTATTTAATCTCTTTTTTATTATCTGCAGCATACTTTACTAGAGATTCATGTACTTCTAAATCTCCATTTCCATAGTTTCCAAATTTAGATGTTGTTGCTGTTTCACCTTTTGGAAGCATTATTAAGGTCATTTCTTCTGCAGGTTTTAAGGATTTATTAAGGATTAAACCAATATAAAACTCGGCAACATTATTTTTTATATCCCATTTTTTATAAACTGTTGCAGGGATAAAATCTCCATACTGCAATCCGTTTTTCATAGCATAATTACCAGATTTTGGCATATCTGCTTCATACAAAATGGTTAAATTAGCCATATCTGTAGTGGTTTTATGATAATAACCAATAAATTCTTGCTCAGGTAACTCTTTAAGTACTATTGGTGTTATTCTAAAAGAGTTGTTAAGCTTATGGTCTTCAAGCACTATTCTCTCTAAATTGTTAAGTCCTTTTTCTTCCATTTTTCCTAACATTTTGTCCCATCTAGCATAAAAACCAGCCATTGCTTTAAATACAAAAGGAACATCTTTATCTTTCATTTGCCAAGTAACTTTAGTGCTTTGTTTAACTTCTTCAAAAAGCCAAATAATATCACTTGGATCATAATCTAAGACTTGTAATTTTTGTTCAATACGTTTATTTAGAACAATGTTTACCGTTTTTATATTTCCTGGACCATCTTTACCTATCCAAGAATTACTAGCTCCAACTCCAACTGTTTTAGCTCCGTAAGAAACTACAATTGTCGAATCTTCATCGTGCCAAGGCCCCCATTTTTCCCATGTTTTTAGATCGTTTACAGTATTAAAAACTGAAGAAATTGGGGCTTTGATAATTTTAGAGCGAGATACATTATACTCGCTAGGCTGCATTGCTACATATATAAGTAAAGCAGCAATTACAACTACAATTAGTAGTAAGAGATATTTTAAAAATTTCATAACAGAATGTTTAAGATTGTTTATCTAAAGTTACAAAATATTCTGTAAATATCAGTAAATTAAAGTTTTACTTCATTTACATCGACCCAATTTTTCTTTTGAGTAACTGTGCCTTTGTTTAATATGATAACTCCAGGATTGGCTCTAATGATTGTTTTTAAAGATGTTTCATCGCAGAATAAAAAATCGAAAGGTAGGTTGTATTCTTCTTTGGCTAAAATTAAATCGTCTGTAAAAGAAGCAGAAGCTCCATAGACGGTGTACCCTTTTTTAATTGCTTTATCGGCTAGGTCTTTAATCGCTGGAAACCCGTTTGTATCTGTTTTGTCTAAATTATAAACAATTATTAACATTACTTTATCCTTTGCTAATAAAACAGGTGCTAAATCTGCTTGCGCATCTTCTAACATAAAATCATGAACAGGAGGAATTGAACCGTCTTCTGGATATTTCATACCCTCTTGTAAGTTTTTACCAATTGCATAGGCTCTAAAATCAATTAATGGCAAATGTGTTAAAACGTGTTGCACAATAAAAAGAAAGGCTGCTAATGACAAAAATGTTATTAATTTAGGAATTTTACCCTTAAAGATGGGTTGTATGAAATCTATTTTTATCAATAGTAAAAGAATAAATACTATTAAAATTACGTTTTTATAAAAGGTTTCCCAAGGCGTTAATTTAATAGCATCGCCAAAACAACCGCAATCTGTTACCTTGTTGTAAAATGCAGAATACCAGGTTAAAAACAAGAATATAAGCGTTAAAATTAACAAACTCCAAACGGTTAATTTTGGCTTGTAGCCAATTAAAACCATTACTCCTAATAAGATTTCTGCCACAATTAAGACTACTGCAAATGGCAATGCAAACGGAACTAAAAATTCCATATTTAAAACAGATTCAGAAAAATATTCTTGAAACTTGTACTGGGAACCAATTGGGTCTACTAACTTAACAAAGCCTGAAAAAATAAATAAAGCTCCTACTAAAATTCTTGCTATTTGGGTGATTAATTTTAATATCATAAATATTATTTTATATGAGAACTAACTCCTTTTTTGTTAAATTATAAATTTTCATATGCTAAATGGTTACCCTTTTTTCAAAAATACGTTAAAATAAACTTTTCAATACACCAACTATAAAGCGCTTGACACTCGAAGTGACAGTTTCCTCTTACTCAGTTCTTTTACCTTTCTATGTTTTAAAAACAATAAAACCTGTGTTTAAAAAAGTTATATTTATAGTCTGTTACTTCTATTTTAGACCATTCTAAATGTTAATCGATTAACCATTTACAAAAATATTACATAAATTATTAGGCTTCTAAGTTTGTGTTTAGAATTGATCAGTATAATAGCAACTTTTTAATAAAACATATTTTGTACGTGTAAAATTATAAGAATTGATATTAGCAAACAAACATTTCATACTTCTTTTTTAGAAAAAAAAAGTAGGAATAAAAAACGAAGTAGAAAGTTTAAAAATATTATAAAGTTATTGTTTTAATATGATTTGTTTTTTTAGTACAGCTAATTATATATTTTCTTAATACTATTATTTACCAGATATTAAAGTTAAACAACGTTATGCAGAGCTAAAACAGAAAAAAAATGATATAGGAAAACCTATAATAAGCTGCCATATTCCATAAGAAAATAAGGTATATATTTTGACTAAAGCACTAAATAAAACAATGTATATGAAAATTAAGTGAAAAATAACAAAATAGAAATTAAAGTTCTTTTGTATATCAGTAAACGCTAATAATTAATGTGTAACTTAAATAAAATCTAAAGCATGACTATTTTTAGTTTTACAGCAGAATTTAACAGTGAAGAATCTTTTCGCAATTATTTTAAATCAGAACGTTATAAGATGGTCGTTTCGTGCAATAAGTGTTCGCATACAGCACATTATTGAATAAAAAGTCAATAGAGTTCTGAATATGAAAAATATAGAAGTCGCACATCTTTAAGAAGCGCAACCATGATGCAAAATTCAAACTTACCATTTTTAATATGCTACAAAACATGTTCTTATTTACAGCAACCAAGACAGGCATTGTTCATGTAAATGAATTTGTTTTGGGTAGACGAGAAAAAGACAAAATAGGAACAAGTTATAATGCTAAGAAAAAGAAAGCTATAACTGATATTAAATTAAGTAAAGATGGAAAAGTTAAAAGAATGTAAGTTATGGGAATTGAAGATTTTTCAACTAGTTCTTTGCAGTATATTTTTGTGAACCATATCAAGTGAGAAACTAAAGTGATAACTAACAAATGGAGAGGTTACAGGCCTATTGCTAAAGTTTCTAATATTATCCAAATAAATAGTAAGGGTGACGTCAATTTTAAAGCACTTCATACAATGATTCATCAAGTAAAATCTTGGATAAGGACAACTTATTATTGGGTAAATGATTTTAATCTAAATATATATTTTAATAAATTTTGTTTTAGAACTGATCAATAACAAAGCAAAGCAACAATGTTTAATAACCTAATAATAAAAATGGTTCAAAAAGATAAAACAGTGCAACAGAAAATTATACGCAACCAACTACTAAACTCTAATAATTATTATTAATTTAAAAGATGGTAAAACATAATTAACTAATTTTTAAGAGTTAAGCTAGACTATAAATTTTCTTTTTTAACATTTTTGTAAAAAATAAAATACATTTTTAAAAAAAAATGTATTTTATTGTGAAAAATAAGTAAATTTGTTATTATGTAAAAAAAAACGACATTATTAACCAAAAAAACCGTAGCCCCCTAATATGGAAAAAAAAATTAAAACTCTTATTTTAGAGAAAGACGAATCAAAAATGAAACTTATTAAAGACATTATTGATGAGTTTTTTCCTGAAATAGAAATTATTAGTGAAGCAAAAAATTCTGAACAATTAATAGATTTTTTACTGCAAATAAAACCAGATTTATTTTTAATGGATGTTCTTTCTAACGAGAAAGAAAACACATTAGATATTTTAGCTGAATTTAAAAACTTAGATAACGAAATTATAATTATGAGTTCTGATGAGTTCTTTGCAATTAGAGCAATAAACCAATACAGAGTTTCTGGCTTTATGGTTAAACCTATTAATGCTTTAGAACTTAAGAAAGCTATAAGAAAGGCAATAATAGATGTGCAAAATAAAAAAATAATAAGAGAAAGTACAAAAAAAATACTCTCACAAAAAATAATACCGATTTCTACATTTAATGCAATAGATTTTATTAAAGTAAACGACATTATTTATGTAGAAGCAGATGGCAGGTATACAATATTCCATTTAGAAGGAGGTATAGAAAAGGTAGTTTCAAAAAACTTAGGAGAATATGAAAAATTATTACCTCTTAATTTATTTTTCCGTATTCACCACAAATACGTTATAAATACAATGAAAGTGAAAAGCATTGTTAAAACAGAGGGAAACTATTGCCTTTTAAAAAATGGTAAATCTTTGTCTATAGCAAAAAGAAGACAAGAGCCATTTAGAAGATTTTTAAATATATAATGTTTTTGAGTTAATCATTTGTTTTTCTTACACTATATTATTGAAAAAGTGTAATATGAAGCAAATTGAAAGTCCAGACATACTAAACTTTATAAAAAGATCTACCAAAAAATACAGCTTGTAAAGCCTATTTAGAGAAAATAAAATGGCAAGATAGTTTTAATTTGCAGCAAATGTTGTCACACCAATGATGTAAAAGAACAGATTTTCGATATCATTGATATAGTTGCCAATACATAGAAAGTGCTACCGCAGATACATTTTTTCATAAAGTTAATTTGGTTTACAAAAAGCGTTCTGTGTGGCTTTTAAAATGAATACAACTTTCTAGTATTCAAAAGGGCAAGCGTTTTAGTATTCGTCAAGG
>CAYWOM010000131.1:0-5501 GCA_964459905.1 uncultured Polaribacter sp.
TTTTCTTTTAAAATTTTTTCTATAACATTGTCTTTTTTTCCTTGTTTAAAAGCCCAAGCAGCAACCCATTGTCTGTTTACCATGTGGTCTTCCTCAATATCATCGCCCAAATTAATTCTAATTAACTGAGTCATTAAGCCGTTTCTAATATAACTATCATACGCAGCCATTCCTAATTCTTTGTAATTATCTGTTAAGCCTAATTCTTGAATTTTAGCATCCATTAAATAATACAATCCTACTAAATCTGCTCTTCCTTCTTCCATTGTAGAAGCATAATTTTGAAGTGTTTCTTTAGGTTGCCCAATTCCTTCATTTATAACTCCAGAAGCATGCCCAACAACTTCGTGTAAAGCGGTATGTAATTTGTCTGCAATTTTGCCGTATTTCTCTTCCAATTCAACTTCTTTTTCATCATGTGCAAATTCTTTTAAACGTCCAGAACCACCAGCACTATTGTAAGCTCCTGTAATGTTTCCTAGAGAAACAGATTTAGAACCGTGTTGTTGGCGAATCCAATTGTTGTTTGGTAAATTAACACCAATTGGTGTACTTGGCGATGCATCTCCTGCTTCACCTGCAACATTTACAGTTTTGTAAGAAACACCTACTACATTTTTCTTTTTATGAGTTTCGTCTAAAGGCGAGTTATCTTCAAACCATTGTGCATTGTCTGATAAAACCTTCATCTTACGCGACATGTCAAAATCTTTAATTTGAACAATATTTTCGTAAGAACCTCTATATCCTTTTGGGTCATTATACACTTCTATAAAACCGTTAATCCAATCTATATTTCCTTCGGTTGAAGCAACCCAAGCAATTGCATATTTATCCCAAACATCTAAACTACCCGTTTTGTAATAGTCTATTAGCAAGCCCAATGCTGCTGATTGTTTTTCATTTTCGCCAACTTCTTTTGCTTTTGCTAACCAACCAATAATTTGATCGATTGCTTTGCCATACATTCCACCAGATTTCCAAACTTTTTCTACTAATTTACCGTTTTCGCGCACTAATTTAGAATTTAAACCTGCTTCAACTGGCATCCCTTTTGGTCCTTTGTAAGCCGTTTTGTAAAAATCAGACACTTCTTTATCTGTAATATCTGGCCCGTAAAAATTAATTGCTGATGATAAAATATTATCGCTACCCGATTTTTTATTTACTTTTTTTGCATCGTTACCATTAAACATAACCTCAATGACTTCTCTAGGTAAATCTACTCTAGAGGTATTTTTTAGCAGTACATCTTCTAGGTATTCTCTTGTAAATTGTGGTTTAATTTTATCGTTTGAATAATGATGATGAATTCCGTTAGAAAACCAAACTCTTTTTAAATAGGTTTTAAATGCTTTATAGCTTTCTGTTTCTGTATCTCCTCTAAAATGAGTGTTTATACGCTCTAATGCTTTTCTAATTTTTAAATTATGTCGGTAATTTTGATCCCACATAATATCTCTACCCGCCAAACCTGCTTGTGTTAAATAATACACCAATTTTTGCTCTTTTAAAGTTAGTTCTTCAAAACCAGGTATTTTGTATCGCAATACTTTAATATCTGCAAATTGTTCTACAAAATAATTAAATTCGGTAGCCATTGCCGTTTTTTCTTTCTTGTCTATTGCACAAGAAGCAAATAACACTAACATTGTAAATGCGTAAATAATATGTTTTATTTTCATTTTTTATTTATTTTGATCGATGGATAAATATACAAATTTATGAATGAATTTTACGAATATTCTTTAATCGAAGCCAAGTAATTTTATGCCGTTGTGTGTACACAAAGAAACAACTAATGTCTAATAAAAAGTAAAACAAACTAATGCCGCTTGGCGGATTATTACTTGGTAGAAAATTAAATATACCAAAAGCAGTTTCTGGCCATTTCCAGCATCCAAAAGCAGTTCCGCCAATTTCTAAAATGGCAACTAAGATATACATAGCTAAGAAAAATAACCGGTCTTTTGGCCTTTTCCACAGTATTAAAAAGACACAAACTGTCATTAAAAAACCAAAGATATCTGCAAAGAAAGCTAGGTAAATAGTTGTAAAAATTGCTATAAAAATACCAAATAATTGTTCTATTGCTTTGTGGTGTTTTTTAACTACAGAAGCTTTACTAAACATAAAAATTCTACCATACAAAGCTGCATGACCTAACGGAACATACAAAGGTACGTTTTCTAACCTATAAGTATACATTTCTAAAACTCTAGAAAACAAGTGCTCTCCAAAAAAACCAATAATTACGGCATAAACCATTAATTCTTTAACTCTTGGCGTGGCTCTAAAATACATTTTTAGAAAGCCTGCAAACATTAAGATATTTATAATAGCTTGAGAGTTTGTTGCATTTTTAGAAAAGTATAAGCTATCAAAGAAAAGCACAAAAACAAAGAATATAAACCTACCAATTTCTCTATTAAAAATTGCAATAATTTGTTGTAAATCTACTTTTGGGATGCTTAAAAACTTCATTCTACCGGATATTTAAAACAGTTTGTTGTATGGTCATTTACCATACCAACTGCTTGCATGTATGCGTATATAACAGTAGAACCTACAAATTTAAAACCGCGTTTTTTTAGGTCTTTAGACAGTTTGTCAGACAATGCTGTGGTTGCAGGAACGGCTGCCCTATTCTTAAACTTATTTACAATAGGTTTCTCATCTACATAAGACCAAATAAATTTAGAAAAAGAACCAAATTCTTTTTGAACTTCCATAAATAATTGCGCATTGTTTATGGCGCTTCTTATCTTTAGTTTATTTCTAATGATCCCTGCATCTTGTAGTAAAGATTCATATTTACTTTCTGAATATTTTGCAATTTTTTGATAGTCGAAATTATCAAATGCTTTTTTAAAATTTTCTCTTTTGTTTAAAATAGTAATCCAACTTAAGCCTGCCTGAAAGGTTTCTAAAACTAAAAACTCAAACAATGTTTCGTCATCATAAACTGGTTCTCCCCATTCTTTATCATGGTAATCTATATATAATTGACTTTCTGAAACCCAAAAGCATCTATTCTTCATCTTTCTATTTTAGGTGATGAAATTAGTGTTAAAAGAATTAAAAACCCAAAGAGTTTGGAATAATTTTCGCAACTTTACTCTTAATAATATGATTGATTATGAAACTGTTAAAGCACTTCTTATTCCTTTTTACTCTTGGAATCTTTATTTGGGCTTGTGGTACATCACCAATAAAAAACAAAAAAGTAGCCAATGAAAAACCTGTTGTAATTGCCAATGATAGTCTAGCGTATGAAATTACAATTATTGATATTGGTTTTAATTTGTTTCTAAATTCTATTGCGCAACCAAAAGGTTTTTATTCTCAAGAATATTTAGAAGCTAGAAACCGAATTTTTGTAACAAATTGGAATATTAGGGCGCAAAATCCTATGCGATATAACAATAGTATTTATGAAAACATTATTGATTATCAACCCAATATAGATTATGGTTATGATGTAAATTACAAGCTTTTTAACTATTTTATGTTTGCGCAAAGAAAATATAAAATAAATTTAGGCGCTGGTAACTCTGGTAGAATTCGTTAATTATTTTTTCTGATAACTCACAAAACTAAAATCGTGTTTATTCTTTTCATCGGCTTTAAAATCTTCTCTAGAAACCTCTTCCCAAATAGTTAAGTCTATTTCCGGAAAAAAAACATCTGCTTCAAATTCTTCATGAACTTTTGTAATATCTAATTGATCTACCAAGCTTTTTTTAATTGCTTCACTATAAATTTGTGCACCACCAATTATAAAAACGGATGCTGCATTATTTGTTAACTCAATAGCCTGTTCTAAACTATTTGCAATTAAACAACCTTCTTTAAAATAGTTGCTATTTCTTGTAATAATAACGGTAGTTCTGTTAGGTAAAGGTTTGCCAATAGACTCAAAAGTATTTCTACCCATTAAAATATAATGCCCTGTAGTTACTTTTTTAAATCGTTTTAAATCGGCAGGTAAATACCAAATTAAATCGTTGTCTTTTCCTAAAGCATTATTTTTTGCAATTGCGGCAATAATTGTAATCATCTAACTCATTGAATTTGAAACAAAATTACAGTAAAAGTTTTGAGATTTGACGTTTTTAACAAATTTTAGTAGTAAAATAGTAATTTACAAATACAATTTTAGAGCAAAAACACTGAAAATCAAACTAAAAGACACTATGCTATTTTTAAATTATATAAATTAACACTGCTTTTATTTATAATAAATTCTTTTTTTGGTCTATATTTTATGAAACTGACATTTTTTTGTTTTTACCTATTGATCTTCTTTTTTTTTAAATGATTCTATTCTATTTTTATAATAAAATTTAAATTATAAGACTATGGCAATAAAAAAACAATTTTTAAAAAGCAAACCTGTATGTAAAGTTACTTTTATTTTACAGGCAAAAGAGGCAAATAATGTAGCTGTTGTGGGAAGTTTTAACAACTGGAATGCTGAATCTACTCCCTTAAAAAAATTAAAAAATGGTTCTTTTAAAGGAACTGTAGACTTAAAAGCTGCTAATTCTTACGAATTTAGATATTTAGTAGATGGTGCTTATCTAAATGACGCCCAGGCAGATTCTTTTGTTTGGAATGATTATGCTGGTGCAGAAAACAGTGTGTTGGCACTGTAATACATATTGTAAAAACTAAAAAAAGCTTTCTAATCTTAACTAGAAAGCTCTTTTTTTATATGGCTACTTTACCTTTTATATGCGGATGCGGGTTGTAATCTATCAATTCAAAATCTTCAAAATCGAAATCGAAAATACTTGTAATTTTTGAGTTGATTTTCATTTTAGGCAATGGTCTAATATCTCTAGACAATTGTAATTTTAATTGTTCTATATGATTATTGTAAATATGAGCATCACCAAAAGTGTGAATAAACTCTCCTGCTTCATAGCCACAAACTTGTGCCATCATCATTGTAAACAAAGCATAACTTGCTATATTAAAAGGAACGCCTAAAAAGATATCTGCACTTCTTTGATATAACTGGCAAGACAATTTACCGTCAGCTACATAAAATTGAAAAAACGCATGACAAGGTGGTAATGCTGCTTTATTATTGGCTACATTTTCTGAAAAAGAAACAGAAGTGTCTGGCATAACACTTGGGTTCCACGCAGAAACCATCATTCTTCTGCTATCTGGGTTGCTCTTTAAAGTTTGTATTACATCTTTTAATTGGTCTATGTCGTCACTATTCCAATTACGCCATTGATGCCCATAAACAGGTCCTAAATCTCCATTTTCATCTGCCCAAGAATTCCAAATCTTAACTCCGTTTTCTTGTAAATAGTTAATATTTGTATCCCCTTTTATAAACCAAAGTAACTCATATATAATAGACTTTAAATGCAGTTTCTTTGTAGTTACCATAGGGAACCCCTCACTTAAATCAAAACGCATTTGATGCCCAAAAACACTTTTTGTTCCTGTTCCTGTTCTATCTCCTTTTTCGTTTCCGTTTT
>CAYWOM010000132.1:0-5479 GCA_964459905.1 uncultured Polaribacter sp.
TGATATGCGGTGCTAACAAAGAAATTTATAGGGAAATCTGCTTTAGATACAAATACACTACCATAGCTCCAACTTAATACACAGGTTAATATCATAAAAACTCCTAAAAGTGAATCTTCTGATGTTAAAAGTTCTTTCTGACTTACTAATAAATACATTCCAAAAACACCTAAAAGTACACCAATAATAGATTTTTTTTGCATTGGTTTTCTATCAATAATTCTCATTAATAACAGCACAAAAAGCGGTTGTGTAGACGCTATTAATGCTCCAAAGCCACTATCTATATATTTTAAAGCCCAAACAAAAACGCCGTTCCCATAAATTAAAAAGAAAAAACTTGCCAACAAAGAATTAATAAATTGCTTTTTGGTAATTGTAAATTTTAGTTTTAAAATTTTTGCGATAATTAAAATTAAAATTCCTGCTATTGTAAAGCGAATAGATGCCAAAAAGAAAGGCGGTAATTCTGTTACTGCAATCTTATTAAATAAATAAGTAGAGCCCCAAATAACGTAGATAGAAAAAAAAGCGAGTATTACTAATACTTTAGATTTGGTAACATTCATAAAATTTTAATAAAATTTGTATATCAACTGTAAGTATACTATTATTTTTGTCTTTTTATCAATTCTGCTTCAATATCTTTTAAAGTGAAACCTTTTGCTTGAAGTAGCATTAAATAATGAAACATCAAATCTGCAGATTCATATAAAAATAATTCATCATTATTGTCCATGGCTTCAATAACAGTTTCTACTGCCTCTTCGCCTACTTTTTGCGCAACTTTATTAATTCCTTTGGCAAATAAACTTGCTACATAAGATTTTTGAGTATCCTTATTTTCTATTCTTTCTGTAATTACGTTTTCTAAAGTAGAAAAGAAACCATAGTTAGACTTGTTTTCTTCATTCCAACAAGTATCAGAACCTTTGTGGCATGTTGGTCCAATTGGGTTTACCTGTATTAACAAGGTGTCATTATCACAATCTAGTTTTATATCAACCAAATTTAGCACATTCCCACTTTCTTCACCTTTGGTCCATAAACGATTTTTTGTTCTACTAAAAAAAGTAACCAATTTGGTTTCTTGTGTTTTAGTAAATGCTTCTTCATTCATATAACCTAGCATCAACACATTTTTGGTTGCTACATCTTGTATAATTGCTGGTACTAATCCGTCGTTATTTTTATTGAAATTGATATTCATAATTTTTATTTTAATTGTCATTTCGAAATGAGCTTTTTTTAAGCGATTAAGAAATCTAAAAATTAGATTCCTCCTGATTCTTCGATCAGAATGACATTTTTATTTTAATTAATTCATGTCAGTTCGAGTGATTTCTATTTTTTATCGAAATTGTATCGAAAACTATTTAAAACTTCTCGATACAATTTTTTTATCCTTCAAAAATCACTCGAAGTAACATTAAGTACTATAAACGTACAGGAATATTATTATCTTTTAATTCTTGTTTTAATTTTAAAATTTCTATTTCTCCAAAATGAAAAACACTTGCTGCCAAAGCTGCATCAGATTTTCCAATGGTAAATGTATCTATAAAATGTTGTACAGTTCCTGCGCCACCAGAAGCAATTATTGGTATATTTAATTCGATTGATAATTTTGCCAACGCTTCATTTGCAAAACCTGCTTTTGTACCATCATTATTCATAGAAGTAAACAAAATTTCTCCTGCGCCACGTTTTTCTACCTCCTTTGCCCAATCGAATAAATTGAGTTCTGTAGGTATCGTTCCACCAGCCAAATGCACAAACCATTCTCCATCAATTTGTTTTGCATCGATGGCAACCACAACACATTGGCTTCCAAATTTATCTGCTAATTCGTTTACTAAATCGGGTCTTTTTATTGCAGATGAATTAATAGAAACCTTGTCTGCACCACATTTTAATAGTGCATCTACATCTTGGGTAGAAGATATTCCACCACCAACTGTAAACGGAATATTTACTTGTTCGGCAACCTTTAAAACCATGTCTTTCATTGTTTTTCTACCCTCTAATGTGGCAGAGATATCAAGAAAAACCAATTCATCTGCACCTAATTCTGCATACTGTTTTGCTAAAATTACAGGGTCTCCTGCATCAATTAAGTTTACGAAATTAACACCTTTTACAGTTCGTCCGTTTTTAATATCTAAACAAGGTATTATTCTTTTTGTTAGCATTCTATGCGCTTTTCGCTTTTCACTTTTAGCCGTTAGCAAGTTGCTAACTGTTAAAGTTAAAGACTATTATTTAATATAAAATTCTCTAATTGTTTCAAACTAATCTTATTCTCATAAATAGCTTTTCCAATAATAACGCCTTCGCAACCAATTGCTACTAATTTTGGCAATTCATCAAATGTCGAAATTCCGCCAGAAGCTATTAGTTTTATTTTTTTTACTTCGGATAAAACTTCGGTGTACATAGTAAAACTTGGCCCTTGTAACATACCATCTTTAGAAATATCTGTACAAATTACATATTCAATTTCTTTTTTCTGATACCCTTTTATAAACGGAATTAACGCTAACGTACTTTCTTCTTGCCAACCATTGGTTGCTATTTTTCCACCTGAATTATCTGGATAAAAATCGGCTCCCAAAATTATTTTTTCAGACCCATATTTTTCAATCCAACTTTCAAAAATTGTTTCATTTTTTACGGCAATACTTCCGCCAGTAATTTGGTTTGCGCCAGAATTAAAAGCAATTTCTAAATCTTTATCCGATTTTAATCCGCCACCAAAATCTATTTTTAAATTGGTTTTAGAAGCAATTTGTTCTAAAACTTTATAATTAATAATTTCACTCGCTTTTGCACCATCTAAATCTACAACATGCAAATATTCGATGCCTGCAGCTTCAAACTCTTTGGCAACCTCTAACGGGTTTTCATTGTATATTTTTTTGGTATTATAATCTCCTTTTGTTAAACGAACACATTTTCCGTCTATAATATCTATGGCTGGTATTATTCTCATTTTATTTGGCTTTATTCTATAAATCTAGAAAGTTTTGTAAAATCTTTGCTCCTTCTACCCCGCTCTTCTCAGGATGAAACTGAACTCCATAAAAATTATCTTTTTGCAAAGCAGAAGCATATTCAATCTCATAATCTGTGGTTGCAATTACTTCATCGCAATTTTCAGCATAAAAACTATGCACCAAATACATAAACTCTTTGTCTTTTATTCCTTTTAATAAATCTGATTTTAAATCAGCAATTACATTCCAACCCATTTGTGGAACTTTTACAGATTTAGAGAACTTTTTAACATCAACATTAAAAATTCCCAATCCTTTTGTGTTTCCTTCTTCAGAAAAATTACACATTAATTGCATTCCCAAACAAATACCCAAAACAGGTTGTTTTAAATTCGGAATTAAAGTATCTAAACCACTTTCTTGTAACATTTTCATTGCCGAACTTGCTTCGCCAACACCAGGAAAAATTACTTTATCGGCCGCTTTAAATTCATCAATATTATTAGATAAAACAGCATCCACTCCTAACCTTTTAAAGGCAAATTGTATGCTTTTTATATTTCCTGCGCCGTAATCAATAATTATGAGTTTCATAATTAGTTTTTAGTTTTAATATTTAGTTTTAAGTTAAAAATTACTCAAAACTAAAATTTTATAATTTAACACTTTTTTAAAGCATTCCTTTAGTAGATGGTAAAAACATCTTGTTCGAATCTCTTTTTACAGCCATTTTCATTGCTTTTGCAAATGCTTTAAAAATCCCTTCTATTTTATGATGTTCGTTAGTTCCTTCCGCTTTAATATTTAGGTTACATTTTGCGCCATCTGTAAACGATTTAAATAAGTGAAAAAACATTTCTGTTGGCATATCTCCAACTTTTTCTCTTTTAAATTCTGCATCCCATTCTAACCAATTTCTTCCTCCAAAATCTACCGCAACCTGCGCCAAACAATCATCCATTGGTAAACAAAAACCATATCTTTCTATTCCTAATTTATTACCTAATGCTTTGTTAAATAATTCACCAAAAGCAATCATAGTATCTTCAATAGTGTGGTGTTCATCTACCTCTAAATCACCATCAACTTTAATGGTTAAATCCATAGCGCCATGACGCCCAATTTGATCTAACATATGATCGAAAAAAGACAAACCAGTTGAAATATCATTTTTACCAGAACCATCTAAATTTAGTTTTATATAAATTTTAGTTTCATTGGTGTTTCTAGTAATTTCTACAACCCTGTTTTCTAACTTTAAAAACTTATAAATTGCTGCCCAATCTGTATTTGTTAGCGCAATACAATTAAATATTTCTTGTTTAGATGTTTCAATTTCGTGTGTACCTAAATTTGGATTTTCTGATAAATAAATACCTTTTGCCCCTAAATTTTTTGCCAACTCCATGTCTGTAATTCTGTCTCCTAACACAAATGAGTTTTCTAAATCATACGCCTCAGAAAAATACTTTGTTAACAAACCTGTTCTTGGTTTTCTAGTTTCTGCATTTTCATGCGGAAAGGTTTTATCTATTAAAATTTCAGAAAAAACAACACCTTCTTTTGCAAAAGCATCAATAATTTTATGTTGAGCTGGCCAAAAAGTATCTTCTGGAAAAGAAGCTGTTCCTAGACCATCTTGATTTGTAATCATTACCAATTCGTAATCTAATTCTTTAGCTATTTTAGCCATAAATTGAAACACTTTTGGGTAATATTCTAACTTCTCTAAACTATCTAATTGATAATCTACTGGCGGTTCTAAAACCAATGTTCCGTCCCTGTCTATAAAAAGTACTTTTTTGCTCATTATTCTTTCTTTTGCCATTCCTATGAAAACAGGAATCTATTTTAATTCTAATTCTTTTAAAGCTTTCAATAATTTCTCATTTTCTACTTTAGTTCCAACCGTAAATCGCAAACAGTTTTCACACAATGGTTGTGTTGTTCTGTTTCTAATTACAATTCCTTTTTTAATTAATTGATTGTAACGTTTTGTAGCATCATCAACCTTAACCAACATAAAATTACAATCTGTTGGATAGATTTTTTTTATAAAATTAATTTCTTTTAAATTTGAAATTAACGCTGTTCTTTCTTCTTTTATTTTGATAATTTCTTGTTGCACTTCATCTACTTTCAATAAACGTTTTATTGCTTTTTGTTGCGTTAATTCATTTACATTATATGGTGGTTTTATTTTATTTAAAAATGCAATAATTTCTTTTGATGCATAACAAACCCCTAAACGAATTCCTGCCAAACCATAAGCTTTAGATAGTGTTTGTGTGATAATTAAATTTGGAAATTCTTCCAATCTTTCTAACCAACTTTTTTGTTCAGAAAAATCGATATACGCTTCATCAATTACCACCAAACCTTTAAAATTTTTCAATAATTCTGTTACTTTTTCTGTTGAAAAACTATTTCCTGTTGGATTATTAGGCGAGCATAAGAACAATATTTTACTATTCGCATTAACT
>CAYWOM010000133.1:0-5437 GCA_964459905.1 uncultured Polaribacter sp.
AGACATCATGTACATTTTTATGGCAGTAATGATTACAGATATTTTATTACTAGATATCTTTAATTCTTTAGGAATGCCAACTTCTACAACAGTTTCTATTGTTTTTGAACTTTTAGGCGCCGCAGTTTGTATTTCTTTAATTAAAATTTCTGCAAATGATACGCAATCAATTTCAGATATTTGGAGTTACATCAACCATAAAAAAGCGTTAGAGATTATAAACGGAATTCTACTCTCTGTTGTTGTGGCTTTTTCTGTAGGTGCAATTGTTCAATTTGCTTCTCGATTAATTTATTCATTTAATTTTGAAAAAAGAGCAACCTACATTAACGCTCTATTTGGTGGTTTTGCAATTACCGCAATTACCTATTTCATTATTATAAAAGGAATGAAAGGAACTCCTTTTTATAAAGATGTAAAATTTTTAATTGAAGGAAATACAATCTCAATTATTGCAGGAAGTTTTGTTATTTGGAGTTTAATATCACAAGTATTAATTAAATTCTTTAAAGTAAACGTTTTAAAACTAATTATTGGAATTGGAACTTTTTCTTTAGCAATGGCTTTTTCTGGAAACGATTTAGTAAACTTTGTAGGTGTACCAATTGCAGCATGGAATTCTTACCAAGCTTGGGACGTTTCTGGTGTTGCTGCAGATGCTTTTTCTATGGGTTTTTTAGCAAAAAAAGTACCTTCTAATGTTTGGTTATTATTAGTTGCTGGTGCAATTATGGTAGTTACATTGTGGACTTCTAGTAAAGCTCAGAATGTAATTAAAACAGGAATTGATTTGTCTAGACAAGGAGAAGGGCATGAAAAATTTAAACCAAACACACTATCTAGAATTGCCGTAAGAACTGCTATGGCCATTAATGCAGTAATTAGTTCTATAGTGCCAAAGAAAACCTTAGTCTATATTGATGATAAATTTCAAAAACCTATAATAAAATTACCAAAAGATAAAACATACGAACTGCCTGCTTTCGATTTAGTAAGAGCGTCTGTAAACTTAATTGTTGCTGGTATTTTAATATCTATTGCAACATCAATGAAACTTCCATTATCTACAACATACGTAACATTTATGGTAGCAATGGGCACATCATTAGCAGATAGAGCATGGGGTAGAGAAAGTGCAGTTTACAGAGTTGCTGGTGTATTAAATGTAATTGGAGGTTGGTTTTTAACAGCAATTATAGCGTTTTTAGCAGCGGCTTTAGTAGCTTATTTAATTAGTTTTAACATGATTATGATTCCTGTTTTACTACTTCTTGTTGCTTTTTTAATTGGAAGAAATTCTTTAATTCACAGAAAAAAATCTAAAGAAGTTAAAAAGCAAGAATATATAGAAAGAGCAGATTTAATAACTATTAATGGTGTAATTGAAGAAAGTGTTGGTCATATCTCTGAAGTTGCAACCCGAGTAAGCAAATTATATACAAATGTTGTAGATGATTTGGCGAATCATGATTTAAATAAGTTGCGTAAAACAGAGAAACATGTAGCTAAATTAAACGATGAAATAGACGGATTAAAAGACGGCGTTTTCTATTTTATCAAATCTCTAGATGAAACTTCTGTACAAGCTAGTAAGTTTTATATTGAAGTATTAGGTTATTTACAAGATGTTGCACAATCTATTAGCTATATTTCTAGAGCTAGTTACAAACATGTAAATAACAACCATAAGAATTTAAAGAAAGTTCAGTTAAAAGATTTAAAGATTATTGACAATGAATTATCTTCTTTATTAGTTAAAGTTAGCACTCTTTTCCAAAACAGAGCTTTTGATGATTTAGATGCTCTTTTGATTGAAAAGAAAACCTTATTAGTAAATGTTTCAAATTCTATAGAAAAACAAGTTGCAAGAATTAGATCTGATGAAACAAGCCCAAAAAACACAACTTTGTATTTTAGTTTGTTATTAGAAACAAAAGATTTAATTACTGCTTTAATGAACTTGTTACAAACGTATGAAGAGTTTCATTTAAGTACAAAACAAGTAAAATAAAACTATTTTATATTCTCTTTAATAACAACGCTATGAAATTAATTTTATAGCGTTATTATTTCTAAAACCAAAAACCTAAATTAAACAACCAATAACTTTGCTTATTATCTGGAGACCAACTATATTTTACCTCTAAAGGACCAATTAAAGAATTGTAACTATAACCAAGTGCATAGCCAGATTTTATGTCTTTAAATACCTCTAAATTTTCAAAAACGTTATCATCTAATCTTGCATAGTTGGCTATAAAAGAAGCGTAATGTTTGTCTGCAAAACGATATCTAAATTTAAATTCTGTTTTTAAAAAAGAATTGTTAGAAAGTTCTGCAAAATCATAACCATATAAAGAAACAAAGGTATTTATATAGTTTTGGTTATAACCGCCTAAATAAAAATCAAAAATATCTGAAGCTGGGTTTTCTAATGTAAAACCAGCCTGGTTTGTGTTTTGAAACGTTAATTTATCCCAAAAAGTTGTTGCAAAACCCAAGGTACCTTTTGTTTGCGCAAAGCGTCTAAAATTATTTTTCATGTTTGATGACGCTAAATACCATTTAAAATTTAAGTCTGCATAATACCCTTTGGTAGCAAAATATTTTTTGTTGTAAGTATCTAGTTTTATGTATCCAAAAGTGTTAAAATAATTACTATTATCTATAATAGTTTCGTTATTATTTAATGTAATGGTTTCGGTACTTGCTTTTAAATACTTCTGCTCTATACCCAGGCCTATTGCAAATTTTCTATCGAAAGTTGTTTGTACAAAAAACTGATTGGTAATGTCTGTATATTTTAAGTTGATACTGCTAATACTTGGGTATTGTGAAACAATTGAATTAAATTTAGAATTGGCTCGAAAATGATTGTATCTAGACCTAAAACCATAACTTATATAGAATCCGTTATCTACAAAATAATTAAGATTGTACCTTAAATTATCTCCTAAAATCATATCAATAGAAAACAAATCGTTATTGGTTAATAGTTTTTTTCGACTGTAATTAACCAATAGACTAGATTGATATAACAAATCGTAATGAACCCCTAATTTTAAACTTGCATTATCTGCAGATTCTTTAAGGTTAAAACTTAAAAGGTAAGAATTATCTACCTTTTTAGTTACATTATAAGTTATTCTATCGTAATTTGTTGTTGCAGATAGCTGGTAGATTCTTTTTGTTATTTCTTGCCTTGTGATACTATCTCCATCTCTTATTTTTAATTTACCTAAAACAAAAGCTCTTGTATAATTTTTAGCGCCATTAATATTAATATCAGAGATTAGCATCTTTTTAGTATTAAATTTTATAGCTTTTCGTTTTTTCTTACCCTTTTGTTTTGCTGCTAACTCTCTAAAAATAGTTGAATATTTTTTAGCTTCTTCTATTCCTTTTTTAAAAATTTCATCTTTTTTCTCAAAATCTACTACATTGTATTCAAATATTTTTGGGTGAATATAAATGTCTAATTTTTCTTTTTCTTCGCCACTTTTATGATACATCTGGTAGCTTACTATTTGGCTCATAATAGCCAATACCGAATTTAGTTTTTCCTTTTCAAACAACTTACCCTCTACATCTACACCAATTACAATATCTATTCCTTTAGATTTCATTACGCTTACTGGAAAATTATTTGCAACACCTCCATCAATTAATAATTTACCGTCTAAATTAACTGGGTTTAATAATGTAGGAAAAGAGCTACTTGCTCTTAAAGCCAAAGGAAGTGATCCATTTTCTAGTAAAACTTGTCCACCAGTTTCTACATCTGTTGCAATACAATAAAAAGGAATTGGTAGTTTGCCAAACTCTAAATTATCATCTAAAGATTCAAATAATTCTAATAATAGATTTAAAATATTTTGCCCTTTAGAAACTGCTTTTGGTAAACTCAAACCACTTTTAGAAACTGGTAATGTAAGTACAGTTTTTTCGCCATATTCTTTTTCAAAAAAAGTTTCTGAACTTCTTGGTAAAACATCTCTTAACAGATTTATAAAGTCTGTACTTACTAATATTTCTTCTATTTGATCTGCAGAATACCCAACAGCATACAAACCGCCAATAATTGCGCCCATACTTGTTCCACCAATATAATCTAACTGAATTCCGGCTTTGTCTATTTCTTTTAAAACAGCTATATGTGCAAGTCCTTTTGCGCCACCACCACTTAAAACCAATCCAATTTTGGGTTGGTTTTCTTGGCAAAAAACACCTATTGATATTAAAAATAAGAATAGTAATAGCTTAGTTTTCATTTAATTTTTGTGGATGATAATAGTGATATACTTTTAGCGCTCTTGCATTTCCAATTACTTCTTTTAGGCTTTCAAAAGAAGCTTCTTTTACTCGTTTTGCCGATTTAAATGTACGCAATAAAGTTGTAATGGTTTCTTTACCAACGCCTGGTATTAATTCTAACTCAGACTGTATAGCACCTTTACTACGTTTATTTCTGTGAAATGTAATTCCGAATCGGTGTGCCTCGTTACGTAAATATTGGGTAATTTTTAAAGTTTCAGATTTTTTATCTAAATACAAAGGAACAGCATCTCCTGGATAGTAAATTTCTTCCAAACGTTTTGCAATTCCAATAATGGCAATTTTACCACGCAAGCCTAGAGTATCTAAACTTTTTAAAGCAGAAGAGAGTTGTCCTTTTCCACCATCTACAATAATTAATTGCGGTAAGGGTTCATTTTCTGCCAGCAAACGTTTATATCTTCTATAGACAACTTCTTCCATAGACGCAAAATCATCTGGGCCATCTACCGTTTTTATATTGTAATGTCTGTAGTCTTTTTTACTTGGTTTACCGTCTTTAAAAACAACACAAGCGGCCACAGGGTTTGTGCCTTGTATGTTAGAATTATCGAAACATTCTATATGACGTGGCTCTACAGAAAGGCGCAAATCTTTTTTCATTTGCGCCATAATTCTTTTTACATGCCTTTCTGGATCTACAATTTGCACTTGCTTAAATTGCTCCATTCTGTAATATTTAGCATTCCGTACCGATAAATCTACAATCCTTTTTTTATCTCCTAATTTTGGTACAGTTACTTTTACAATTTCACCTAAAGAAACTTTAAAAGGAACATAAATTTCTGGCGATTGCGAGTTGAATCGCTGTCTAATTTCTACAATAAATAATTCTAATAACTGTTGATCTGTTTCCTCTAATTTTTTCTTAATTTCTGTGGTATGCGATTGTATAATTGATCCGTTAGAGATTTTGAAAAAATTCGCATATCCATGGGTTTCATCAGAAATAATTGAAAACACATCTACATTGTTTATAGTTGGATTTATTATTGTTGATTTTGATTGATAATTGCTTAATAATTCAAGTTTTTCCTTAATTTTTTGGGCTTCTTCAAACTCCATATTTGCAGCAAAACCCATCATCATTTCATTAAATTTA
>CAYWOM010000134.1:0-5423 GCA_964459905.1 uncultured Polaribacter sp.
CCAAAAAAACCAACCGGAATTGCAATAAAAAGCGGCAAAACAAGAGCCATACTTAAAAATCTATCTTTTTCTTGTTTTGTTTGATAAGAGGAAAAAAATTTTACAATAGTATATTGAACACCAAAAGCTGTTAAGGGCATTAAAACATTAGCCGCAGAGAGTAAGAAAACGACTAATCCGTAATTTTCTGGTGTCAAAAAATTTGTGTACAACAATAATGTATTAATACCACCAATGGTAAAAGCTATTAGAATTATAATTGTGTTAAATGATGATTGTTTTAAAATAACGCCCATTAATCTTGAATTAAATTATGAATAGAAGTATATATTTTTTCTCCCACATTGTCACCAAATAAATTTATGTTAAAATCCATTTTTGAAGTTAAGAAATATTGAAAAGCAGCCATGGTTTTTTCTTTATTAGTACCAACAATTTTTGCAAAATTATGCTCAACTAACTCTAACCACTCTGTTTCTTCTCTTACAATTATACAGTTCTTTTTACAAAAAAAAGCTTCTTTTTGTAAGCCACCACTATCTGTTATAACCATAGCGCAGTTTTTTAATAATTCTAACATGTCTAAATATCCTACAGGGTCTATAAAAGTAATGTTAGAATTTATTTTAAATTTTTCTAAAACCTTTTTTGTCCTAGGATGCAAAGGCAAAACAACTTGTTTTGTTTTATTTATTTCGTCTAAAGCGGTAAAAATTTCTCTTATTTTGGTTTCATCATCTGTATTCTCTTGACGGTGTATTGTCGTTAAAACAAAACTATCTTTTTCTAAATTTAACGTCTTAATAATTGAGGATTTATCTGAAGATTTTTTACTGTAAAACGCTACAGCATCTTTCATAATATCGCCATGTTTTTCTATTTTTATTGGCAAATTATCAAAACCTTCATTTTTTAAATTTTGTATGGCAGTATCTGAAGGGCAGCTTAATAAATTAGAAATTCTGTCTGTTAAAATTCTATTGATTTCTTCTGGCATTTGCATATTAAAAGAACGCAAACCTGCCTCTATATGAATTACTTTTATATCTAACTTTTTTGCGGCTAAAGCACCCGCTAATGTAGAATTAGTATCGCCATAAATTACAACTGCATCTGGTTTTTCATCCAACAAAATGGTTTCTACTTTCTCTAGCATTTGCCCAGTCATTGCACCATGTGTTAAACCATTTATTGCCAAATTGTATTTTGGCTTTGGTATTTGCATTTCGTTAAAAAAAACGGCACTCATATTTTTATCAAAATGCTGACCAGTATGCACAATTACTTCTTCTATTTGTTGCATATCTAAAATAACTCTACTTAAAACTGCAGCTTTTACAAACTGAGGTCTTGCGCCTAAAATGGTAACAATTTTCTTCATTTAAAAAATTAAATGTCTTTAATAATAGCGGCTAATTCTTTGGTTAATTCTTTTCTGTGATATTGATGAATATTTTTTGAATCGACGCTTAAAGCTTGCTTTTTAAACGCTTTGTAATTTGATAAAATTACAGCTTTTAATTTTGATGCATCTTTAAAATCGACAACAAATCCTGCATTCGAGGTATTAATTATTTCTGCAGCATCACCATCTTCTGGCGCAATTGCCAAAATTGGTCTTTTAGCTTCTAAATATTCAAAAATTTTGCCTGTAATAATTCCTTTTGCGCTAGGTACATTATTAACCATTAACAATAAAAGTTGAGATTTTTGTTGATATTTTCTCACCTCCAGATGTGGTAAATAATCAATTATGTCAATTGTATTTGTTTTAAAAACATCTAAATCTTCTATAACTTCTGGTGCTAACTTACCTATTAAATTTATTTTTAAATCGTTTTTAAACTCAGAGTTTTCATTACAAATGTCTGCTAAAACTTCCCATAATAGCTTAGGATTTCTATCCGCATTCATCATACCAATATGTGTAATAGAAAAACGTTTATCTAAAATTACATTTTCATTTGTTGTTATATCCGAATCGAATCCGTTTGTAATTACATAAATATTTTTATTAAATTTTAGATACTCTTCTTTCATGGTTTTACCAACCACAATAACTACATCCGATTTTTCTAACACTTTCTTTTCTAATTGAAAATGCTTCTCTTTTGCCTTTTTATTTAATGGTAATTGATGAAAATAATCGATAGCTGTCCAAGGATCTCTAAAGTCTGAAATCCATTTTATATTTAGTTTTTCTTTTAACTGTAAACCAATTAAATGCAAACTATGTGGTGGCCCAGTTGTAATAATAACATCAATTTTATTTTTCTTAATATAATTTTCTAAAAACTTAACCGATGGTTTTACCCAAAATTTACGAGCATCTGGTATAAAATAATTGGCTCTAATATATTGCAAAATCTTACCAAAAAAACTCGGATTCGGGTTTAAAAAACCTGCACTTTGCGATTTATCTTTTTTAAATATTGATAAAAAATTATTAGGTTCCCAAATGGGTTGTCTTAAAATTTTTATATTTTTAGGAACTTGATCTTTAAGCGTATTATCTAAAATAGGATACTTAGGGTTTTTAATTGTATACACCACAGGTTCAACATTAAAATCTTGTAAATATTTTACAAATTTTAACCATCGTTGTACGCCAGAACCACCAGCTGGTGGCCAATAATATGTAATTATTAAAGCTTTCAATTGTCTAAGTTATTGTATAAATGTAGTAGTTTTTTTTCAGTATGTTCCCAATTTAAGTTTCCATTAAAAGCCAAGTCAAAACCTTTTTCGGCTTTTATTATTGCTTTATCATAATTGTTATGAATTTTAAAAACTTGTTCTGCAAAACCATTAAAGCTACCTGCCTTAAAAACTGTGCCAATTTTGTGCTTTTGAATTATCCTTTCTAAAGGTGCACAGTCTGAAACTAATATTGGTTTTTTTGATAATAATATTTGAAATAATTTATGTGGAATTGTACTTTCTGTATGTAAATTTGAAATATGAGGAATAATGTTTAATGAAGAACTTTGCATAATATTAACTACTTTTTTAAAAGGTTGACTTTCATAAATTATAACACTCTCACGAACATTAAATTTGTCTATTAAGTTTTCCAAATAACTTCTAACATCTTTATTTGCTGGACCAATTAAAGCTAGTAAAGCATTGGGTATTTCTTTCGAAATTTCCACCATTGCTTCTATTGCGGTTTGCAGACCTCTATGTGGACCAAAACCACCGACATAAGAAATAATAAAATTATCTTTATACTCATTAAAAAAAGCATCTTTTTCAGAATTAAAATGCGATGCAAACTCTTTTTTTTCTGAATTCGTAATTACAGTAATAGTGCTTTCATTTATTTTTGTATCAGCAACAATTCTTTCTTTCATTTCTTCAACTACAGCAACAATTTTATCATATTTTTTAATAATTTTATTTTCATAATTTTGCCATTTACTATAACTAAAAAAAATCTTATTTTTTAATCTAATAATAGGGCTTTTTCTCCAAGAAAACCAAGTTAATAAAGCAGCTGCATAATTTTCATGTAAATCTAAAACGGACTTTAAACTATGTTTTTTTGCCGCCAAAAAGCCTGTTTTTGCCAATGGTAAATCGTGTACATGAATAACATCTATATTATTTTTAGTTATTATTTCTGAAAGTATTCTATGAAATTTTGGATGTATAAAATTAATTGCAACTTTAATATCTATCAATCCTTTTTTAGTAAAACTTTTGTAGTGTACTTTTCTTAAAATTGTAACATTATTAATTATTTCTTCTTCTATTTCTTCATTTTTTCTGCAACATAAAATAAATACATTGTGTTTTTTAACCAAAGATTCAGCTTCTTTACGCACTCTAATATCAGCTGGATAAAACCCGTCTAACAACATTAAAACAGTCTTCTTATCTTGTGGCATAAACTGCATACTATCTTGGAGTAAATTTTCTTAAAATTGGTCTGAAACCTATTTTATTTATGGGGCTTGTCCATTTTTCTTGCTCTTTAATTTGCCAACCTGTTTTTTCTAACAACCAATCAAATTGCCAATCTTCAAATTCATGATAATGTCTGTCCCACAGATCTGTTTTACTCTTATATGCTTTTGCAAACCATAAATCTAAAGGAATTGTTGCAATCAACTTTGTAGTCTCAATTTCTCTTAAAACATTAAAAGGTGCTAATAGATGTTCGAAAATTTCAAACGCTGTAACTGCATCTACTTTATATTTTTTAACAATCTCTGGCAGCAAATCTAAATCTTCGCCTTTTGTATTAATTACTATATATCCATTTTGCTCCATAATTTCAGAGAACGGGTTTCTAACCCCTAAATCTAAAATAGTTGCTGGACTAGGTAAAACTTTTTGTAAAAAAGCTAAAGTATGTGCGTATCTTTTAGAAGGAATTATTCTATACATTTTTTATTAATTTCTGTTTTTTTAAATAAAACCAACTTATTGGAATAAGTAATAAAAGAAAGTAAGAACCCAACGAAATTACTTTTCCTCGTTTGATAACCTTTGGTTCAAACTTAAATTCAATGGTATGTTTTCCTACAGGAACTATCATTCCGCGCAACACATAATTTACTCTAAAATGTGGCATTAAAACACCATCTACATACACATTCCAACCATTTTTATAATAAATTTCTGAAAATACTGCAAACTGCTCTTTTGCAGTTTTAGATTGATAAATTAATGTAGTAACATCATACGTTAATAATTGAATTGTTGCAGTAGAATCTTTTTCAAATGAAGTGTTCATTTCTGACTTAAAAAAGCTTCCAAACTTACTCCAATTAATAACGGCTTCAGTTTTATTATTTAAACTGTCTAAAAGCACCATTTCTTCATTCGCGTTTTTAGCAGGAATTAACTTATTTATAAACCAAGCATTTCCATTGGCTTCTGTATTAAGTTGCACTTGAGTCTCATTTTTATCATCCGAAAAAAGAATGTATTTGGTGTTTAGCATATCTAAAACCTTCATATTTCTTTTTGTAATCTGATAATGAAAAAGCTCTTGATAACGGCCCATTTTAGCCGCATGATACCCACCAATAGAATTATGAAAATAAGATGTTCGACCATCTTGTAATGGGTCTCCATCAAAATTAGCTACTCTATAATGCGATGTGTCTTTTTGTATTAATTTATCTACTTTAGAAATAACAAATGGTGTTTCAATTTTTCTTGCAGTTGTAAAATCTTCTTCATTTACATATCTTTTATCCACAGAAATTAAATCGAAAAGAATTAAAACTGCCAATGCTAAAATAACTGGAATTTCCTTTAATTTTTGCTTCAATAAAAACCATAAAACACCCGCAGATAAACCTGTTAATATTAAAGAACGAATGGTGTCTGATAATAACATCGATTTTCTATCTGTAATTACTGCATCAACCAAACCTTTTAAAGAACCATATTGCTGCTCGTCTCTAAGA
>CAYWOM010000135.1:0-5408 GCA_964459905.1 uncultured Polaribacter sp.
ACAGGAGCTTGTGAAGTTGAATGTCCTAAAGGAATTTCTTTAGACAACATTGCAAGAATGAACAGAGAGTTAATGAAAGCTTCTATTTAAAAGCTGTCATTGCGAGGAGGTACTAAATGGTAATCTTAAATTACATTTTAAAAAGCTATAAAAGAAACCCAAAACTAAATGTAGTTTTGGGTTTCTTTTATACATATAAATAATTTAGCATAGAAAGCTAATTTTTCTGTCCCAATTCTTGTTTTAATTCTGCAATAATTACATCTTTTTCATCCAACCGAATTTCATACTGCTTCACTAACTTTTCTGAAAGTTGGTTAATAATATACGCATTATTAGAATTACCACCTTTTTGGTTTTGATTTACAATAATGCTGTCTTGCTTTAATAAATCTTGGGGTTCTATATGATACAATTTACAAAGCGGTGCAGTATAAGAAGCCCAAGAATTGGTTTCTCCTTTTTCTATTCGTGCATACGTAGATTGTGTAATGTGCAAGGTCTCTACAACTTGTTCTTGAGATAAATTGTGTTTTTTGCGTAATTTTTTAGCTTTGTAGCAATAATGGTATTCATGAAGTTTTGTTTTTTTCAAAGATAAGAAAATGAATGTATTTAAAAATAGGGTAAGATTATGAGGTTTTTGCATTAGAGGTAGGTCTAAAATGTTGTTACATTTAACCCATAATTGCAATTATGGTCATAAATGCTATGAGTGACCTAAAAAAAATCATACTTTTTTTAATTAACCAGAGTACTTTTTTGTAAATTTAACAAACAAAAAAGCGCTCACAATTTTTTTTAATATGAAAAAATTAATTTTAGCTGTAGCTTTTGTATTTGCTACAGGAACTATGATGAATGCGAATAGTTCTAATGATGAGGTATTATCAATTAACTCAGAAACTATTGAAATAGTTGAAGAATTTGGTTGCGCTAGTGCTTGTGCAGGTTGGGCTAAAAGCTTAACTCTTGCAATAGCACAAGATATTGGTGAAGACCCAAATAGTGATGATATGTATATGGCAATTTATAAGAGATATTATACAGGTTGTTTGGCAGGCTGTTAACATTATTTATAAAAATGTCTCTAATATTGATTTTAATATTGGGGACATAAAACTATCATAAAAATGAATAAAAAAAACCTTAATTTATTAACTCTTCTGTTTTTAAATATAGTAATCTCATTTTCTCAAAATATTGAAGGAAGAATTACTTATGTTGCATCAGCAAAAAAAGCCTTAAATTATATTAAAAAAGAAGGGGGAAATGATACAAATCATAAAAGAAAACATGTTAATGATATTTATAAAAACGCAAAAGACGTTAAAGTTGTATTAATATTCAATAATAATATTTCTGAATATCATGTTATAGAAAAAATGAGTTTATCTAATAGGGAAAATATTAACCTTACACATATGATGGCAGGAGGTGAAAACAAATATTACACTCACAATTCAGTTATGGGTTATAGTAATAATATATTGGATTGTTATTTGTTAGGAGAATGTTTTTTAATTGAAAAGGATTTACCGAGATGGGAATTAAAACAAGAAACAAAAACAATACAAGGTTTTCTTTGTTATAAAGCTATTCTTAAAAACCCAAGAACAGGAAAACAGAATTTAGAGGCATGGTATACTCCAAAAATACCTTATCAATATGGTGTTATGAATTATTTTGGTTTACCAGGTTTGATACTAGAAATTAATAAGAATACATTTTCTATAACTGCTACAAAAATAGAACTAAACCCTATTAAAAAAATTGTTATAGAAAAGCCATCAAAAAAAATAAAAAAACTAACACAAAAAGAATTTAAAGCATTAACAAAGAAATCAATGCCAGGGTTTTATAAAAAAAATTAAAAAATATAGACCAATAAGTATGTTATAAAGCAGTAAATATTGAATTTAAAAGAAAACCTGTTACTTACTTTATACTATAAATACCCGTAAGTTTTGAGTCAAAAGAATACACTGGTTTACCATGTTTAATACTTTTAGTAAAAAAATATAGTAAAGACATTTATGAAAAAAATAGTCTCCTTAATTTTTTTTAATATTCTATTTTTTTCAGCTATAAACGCCCAAAAAAAAACCTTAACAGGCTCCGTAAAAGACAATTTAGAAAACCCTTTACCTTACGCAAACGTAATTGCAAAACCCAAAGATGTTTCTAAAAATCTACAATTTGCTATTACAGATAATGAAGGCTATTATAAACTAGTACTAGAAAAAGGAGACACCATTACCATTAGTATTTCTTATTTAGGCTATAAACCAATTAACTACCAATTTGTTGCTTTAGAATCTACTAAAAAAGACTTTGTTTTGCAGCAATCTGCAGAACAATTAGATGAGATTATTATAGAAATGCCAGTAACTGTTCGTGGAGATACCACAGCGTATAAAACAGATACATTTATAGATGGTACAGAACGCAAACTAAAAAACGTTTTAAAAAAATTACCCGGAGTAGAAGTCAGTAAAAACGGAACGGTTACGGTACAAGGAAAAAAAGTAACCAAAATGTTGGTAGATGGCAAAAATTTTTTTGGTGGGTCTTCCAAACTGGCAGTAGATAATATTCCTGCAAATGCAGTTGGCAATATACAAGTTATAGATAATTATAACGAAGTTGCTTTTTTAAAAGGCTTGACAGATTCAGATGAAATGGCGATGAACATTCAGTTAAAAGAAGATAAAAAGCGTTTTGTTTTTGGAGATGTAGAAGTAGGAAAAGGAAACAAAGAGTTTTACAAAACCAGCGCAAACTTGTTTTATTATGCACCAAAAACCAATGTTAATTTTATTGGAAACATTAATAATATTGGCGAAAAGACTTTTACGTTTAGAGATTATATGAGTTTTTCGGGCGGAATGAATGCTGTTTTTAGTGGTAATTTCGATTTTAAAGGTGGTGATTTTTCTCAATTTCTAGAAGGCCAAGACTTGCTAACAAGTAAACAAAAATTTGGTGCTTTAAATATTACAAAAACCGCTACTTCTACCTTAGATATTTCTGGCTATGTTATTTTTTCGAATACAAATACCAGTAGTTTTATAGAAAACCTAAATGAATACACAACTTTTACAGAACAAAGAACCAATAAAACAAATACAGACAATTTATTAGGTATTGGTAATTTTAATTTAGAATACACACCAAATAATAAAGAAAAATGGTATGCCAGAACGCAAGTAAAAAGAACCAATAATACAAGTGAAAACACGCTAACTTCTTTAATTAATGCAACAAGAAATAGCATAGAAACAGACAGAAATTTAACAGCGACGTATATAAACCAAAATATAGAATGGCACAAAAGACAATCTAACAAACATACATTCTCTGGTGTTTTTAACTATGTTTTTGATAAAAGTGATAAAAAAAATTACTGGGAAACAAAGGATGATGCTTTTAATGAATTAATTCCTAGAACAGCACAAAATTTATATAGAATTAATCAACTAAAAAACGGCAAAGAACAAAATGTAGATGCTGTTTTAAAACACTTTTGGGAACTAAATAACAGCAATCATATTTACACAACCGTTGGTAATAAGTTTTTAAGTGAAGATTTTCTAACAGATGACAGCCAAACTTTAGACAACGGAAATACAAATAATTTTTCTTCGGATGATTTTGGAAACGATCTTAATTTTAGATTAAACAATTTGTTTTTTGGCCTTCATTATAAATTTAGAGCAGGAATTTTTACACTAAAACAAGGTTTTTATGCACATAATTACAATTGGTCAATCAACAAACAAAGCAACATCAATAAAAACAAATGGATTGTTTTACCCAATTTTTTGGCAAAAATTGAATTTAATAAGTCAAAAAAAATCCAACTAAATTATAGTTTAAAAACGGCATTTTCTGATGCAAGTAATTTTGCAAACCGCTATTATTTACAATCGTATAATTCGGTTTTTAGAGGAAATGAAGATTTAGAAAATAACCTATACCACAGCGCTCGTGTTTATTATAGCAGGTTTAGTTTGTACAGAGGTTTAATGCTCTTTGGCAGTTTAAATTACAACAAACAGATTAAGGGTTTTAGAAACACAGTAGAATTTAATGGTATTAATCAGTTTTTAACGGTAAAAATGTTCGAAAATCCTTCAGAAGATCTAAGAGGAAATATTCATTTAGAAAAAACCATAAAAAGTATAAAATATAAATTTGATGTTGGTTTTAATATTTCAAAATACATACAAGAACTCAACAATAATATACAAACTAATAAAAATAATAGTTACAATTATGAGATTGGTTTTAAAACTTTGTTCGATAATTTCCCAACGATAGAACTAGGTTTAAAAAGTGATGTTGGCAGCTTTACTTCTAGTAATAATACTTCTAAATTTATAATCACAGAACCATTTATAACTGTAGATTATGATTTCTTAAAAGGATTTGTCTTTAATTTTGATTTTACTAGAAGCAATTATCAAAACAAAACCTTAGGGCAAAAAAACGTGTATGAAATTGCCAATACAATGTTGTCTTATAAAAAAGAAAATAGTGCTTGGTCTTATAAAGTTACTGCACAAAACATCTTTAATACACAGTTTAAACAAAGTAACAGTTTTACAGATTTTTTAATTTCAGATAGTAAAACCTTTATTTTACCAAGAATTATTATGTTTAGTATTGGGTATAATTTGTAATTTTACGAACGAATTATTTACGTCCAAAATCTGCAGGAATTTCTCCCCAAGCTTTTGTTTCCCATTTTAAGATAGGGTTTTTAAAGGTATTTTCTTTCAACCAATTTTCAGCTCTTTTAATCAATTCTAATAAATCTTTATTAGAGGAATCAAACTGCATATTGGTTTTACATCTTTTTTGTTGTACCCAACTCATGGCAATTTTAGAATCGGAATAAATAGGGATATTTTCTTTGTTCTTACTCTTTAATAAAGCAATTCCGTGCACCAAAGCTAAAAACTCGCCAATATTATTAGTGCCTTTTTTAAAAGGTCCTTTTTTAAAAATTTCTTTTTTATTGTGCGTTAAAACACCTCTATATTCCATTTTCCCAGGATTGCCAGCACAAGCAGCATCTACAGAAATACTTTCTAAATTAGGTCTGCCATATTTTGCCTTTTCAGCAGTGGTTAAGGTGTGTTTTGTGGTGTTTTTTCCTTTATAATCTTCATAGTTTTTAGAAAAAGCAATTTCTGCTTCCTCTAAGCTTGCAAAAGATTTGTATTGTGCAGCTTCAAAACCATCAATTTGTTTTTTACAGACGTTCCAAGAGGTAAAAATTCCTTTTTTACGACCATTCCAAACTACGTAAAACTTTTTTTTACCCATCTTTTAAAATAACCTCTTCTATTATTTTTGGAAAATGTTGCTGTTCTAAAACATGAATTTTGTCTGCAATAATT
>CAYWOM010000136.1:0-5400 GCA_964459905.1 uncultured Polaribacter sp.
CTGGTCTTGCCCAATAAATTGCACCTAAACACATAGGGCAAGGTTCGCAAGAAGTGTATACAATACAGCCATCTAATTGAAAAGATTCTAAATTTTTACAAGCATCTCTAATTGCTGTAACTTCTGCATGTGCAGTTGGGTCGTTTGTAGAGGTAACTTTATTATTTCCACGACCAACAATTTCTCCATCTTTAACAACAATACAACCAAAAGGACCACCTTCGTTGTTGCTCATTCCTTTTAAAGCAGCTTTTACTGCTTCACTCATAAATTTTTCGTGACCTGTCATTATTTTTTTCTGATTGATGTTTTTTTATTTTAAATATTTGATAAAATATAATACAAATTTACATCAAAAAAGCAAAAAAAATAGTTTTTAGAAGTTTAAGATAATTTTGTTTTTTAAAGAAATTGTAAGTTTTTTTAACAAGTTTGTTATGCGTACTTCTATAAAAGTATTGCTTTTATAATTAAAAACTATTTTTTTTTAATACTAATAGTTATAGTAATTTATTAAGCGAATAGTTTAGTAGTTAGTTGTATTTAAATATTTAAAAAACAGATAATTAACTCTATTTAATTAGGTGTAAACACTTGTTTATTAGTGTTTTTTCTGTTGTATATTTGAGTTGTTAATTATAAAATATACGATTATGTCAAACCAAGAAAATGAAAATCAAGAAAATGATTGCGAAAAGAAAACTACTGTAAGTTATTCTTCAAATAGGCTAAAACGACAGCAAATGAACAGATTGCAAGAAGCGTTTCAAGCAATAAATGAAGACACAGAACTAGCAAAGGAATTTGTAGAGTGCCCATTAGAGGTAATAAAAAGATTCAATGTAAATACTACAAATTTAAAAATCAAAAAAGGAAAATTTGGGGAAAATATTCCTGTAGTAAATTTTGGCGGACAATTTAATGATAAACTTTCATATACAGTATGTGCTAGTATAGGGTTTATTGTTTGCGCATCTGTAGGAGATGAGTTTTAAGGAGTGTATAATGTAAAAATGAAATAATGAATTTAGAAATAAACAAAAGCCAATTAGAAAATCTAACAAAACAACTAGTAAAGACAACTACTTCTAAAAAGTTTTTAGAAGAAATGCATACTATTTATAATGCAGATGCAGTTAAAAAATATGATATAGCATCTGATGTTGCAAATACAAATAATCTTAAATCTAGAGGAATAGATCTTCCAGATACATTTAGGATCTCGCTAAGAAATTTTGAACTTCCATTAGACACAAGCAAAAAGAAGAAAGAAGCTGGCGATCCTATGGTTTGTATTGAGTCTGGATGTGCTTCAGTTTTGTATAATGGAGAGCTAGTAACAATATCGTTAGAAAATGAAGCTTCTGAAAAAAAGTATTCGCAAGAACAAATTCAGGAAGTGTTAGCAAAAGATTTTCAAGAGTTGTGTAAATTTACAACTACAAATGAGTTTCAAAAATTACTGAAAGACCTTTATGCTGTATCTAAAGACAAGCGTAGAGAATTTGTATTGAACACTATTTTAAATGCAGATGAGGTAAAAAAAAGAGGAATTATAAAACCAGCAGAAGTATATATTAGAAGGTCTTATTTTACAGACAATAGACCAACTCTTTTTTGTGTAACTAAAAGAACTCCTTTAGCAAAACCTTGGGATAAAGTAACTATAACTTATGATAATATTATTTAAATACATGGTTATCAATTTTTTACATTAAATGTTAATCTCGAGAGTGTAAGAAAATGGAGAAACTATTGTGCCAAGAAGTTATCAATAATTATTAGAAGTATATAATTTTTATGAAGGTTATTAGAAGTAATTAGCTTAAAACGTTAAGAAAAAAAATGTCTTTAACAATTAAGTATTACAAAAATCCTCTTCTAAAAAAGTTGTAAACAGACCTAATATCTGCGGTAAGTGTAAAGCGTATTTTTTGTGGATAGCCTCTTTGTGATAGTTCCCAACCATTGTTAGAGTATAATGGGAAATAGATTTCAAAAATTTCATGAACAAAATTAAATCGTACTCCGTTTTCGTAGGCGAAATATAATGGTTCATTTTTATTTTTAAGAAAAGCAACGCCATTATAAAGCTCTACCCATCGCCAAACACCAATACTCGAATTAAAAGAAGCCATATATTGGTTTGCAAACCTTGTAGGTAAAACAGATTTAAAGCCTCCTTCAGTTATAATAAATTGTTGACTAAAAAAACCAGTTGATTCAGATCTTCCATAATAATTTAGCTGAAATAAGTAATCATTACTTCTGTCTAATCCAAAACTAAAATAATCTCCTGTAGTTTTATTGTTTAAAAAAGTTCCTGCAAAAAATCTAAAATCTAATTGTGTATCCGATGATGTTAAGGTTCTAAAACGAAGATCTAAAGCTGCCTTCGAAAAGTTTTTTGCAAACTCTGTGCTAAAGCTATATCTAAATTCTTTTATAATATCTGGCTTGCTGTAATTATAACTTAAACTTAAAACACTATAATTATCTTGAGCAGTTTTTTGAGTTAGCGGTGCCACTTCTTTATCAATATGTACTAATTTTGCACGTATAGTTTCTCTGCTAGTTTCTCGTAAAGATTTTCTTTTAAAGATAATATCTACATAAGGTATAAAAGATTGATACGATAAATTTGGTGCATAATCTAAAATGCTACCGGCAACGCCATAAGTAATTTTATAAATTTTTGTTTTTTCGAAAAATTGATTATACAATACAGAAAATTGACCAATAATAGAGCTACTCTTTGTAGCGTAAGATGGTGCTATTAAAAACTCTAAATTTCTTTTTATGATGGGCTTATTATGAAGCTTTACACCAAGTATTAATCCATTATAAAAGTTATAACTTGCGGTTGGTTCATAAAATAACTGGTTGTAATTTGGTGCAGATATATCTTTGTAAAATGTAAATTTTATGGGTTTATTAAAGACTCTTTTTTTAAGACTTTTCCAGTTGTCTAAAGTGTTGTATTCTGGATAAAGATTTTCGTAATTTAGAACGAGTTTATCAAAATTACCATTTTTAATTTTAATATTCTTTGTAGAGTCTACGTTGGCTATCCATTTTTTTAATTTAATTTCATTGTCTTTTATTGCATAGAGCGCAACAGGTGTATTAATATTTCTTTTATTTTTTATGGTAATTTCTAAACTATCTTTATTTGTAGTAATATTTTTAATTGTGTGATCTATTTTTTTATTGGTAGTTACAAAATCGTTAAAAAACCAATCTAGTTTTTTTTCAGTTTTTGAAGAAAGTAGTTTGTTAAATTTACTGCTCTCTATAACTTTTAATTGATTGTTTTGGTAAAACTCTTTAATGGTTTCATTTAAAATGCTATCGCCAACAAAACCTTTTAAATACTTAAAGCCTAAACCAGCTTTGTATTTATTGGCAATTTTTCTGTTAAAATTAGAAAGCGAATCTGCGGATGTTGTAAGTGCTTGGTCTAAAAATTTACGAGCAGAAAATTGATAAATAAAAGGATACTTATCATTAAACTCTAATTTAGAAATATTAAATTTTTTTAAAAACCAAGAATTAGATGCTTTTCCTAAAAGTTTAACTTCTGGATAAAATTCTTCGATATATTCAAGTAATAAATAATTCTGAATGCCGTCTAAAAGCCAGTAGTCTTTTCTTTTATTTAATAAAACAGTGTTTTCTACATACCGTCTAACAAGCGCCTTAAACATGGTAATATCCCATGTAAAAGTAGTTGAAAAAGGACTTAAGAATTTAGGTAATTGGTTTAAGCCATAAATAGGATTTTTACGTTGCGTAGCATTATCTATATAAATGTTTGTGTGAGGATATTTGCCCAAATATTTTTGAATAAACAAAATTTCTCAGTTTAAAATATCTGTTGTTAACTTCGTGTTTAATTCATCAGAAAAAACATCTGTATGAACATTAATAGTTTTAGTTTTAAATATTTTTAGTTGTAATTTTTTATGAATACCTAAAATAATATCTGTTTTGTTTTTACCAACTAAATAATAATTAGTTAAATTTTCTTTTTTAGTTTCATATTGATATAAATTGCTTTCAACTACATATTCTTTAGGAACACTAATATCTATAGTAAAATCGGTGCCTTTTTCATATAAATCATCAATATTTAAATTACTCATTAAGTGCCAGCCATTTTTATAAACTGCTGGTGTTAAATACCAAAAACGCAATTGATATTCGTTTTTTGTTCTTCCGTAGCCTGTAAACTTAGCATTGGGTATTTTAACAGTGTATGTTAAGTTAATTTTTATACTGTCTTTGGGTTTTAAAGCTTTATTTAAGGTTATATCTAAGATGTCTGCTTGGTTTTTTAATTCTTTAAAGTCAGTCTTTTCAAAATCTATAGACAGGTTTTTAATTTGAGTAAAACCTAAATCTTCTTCTTTAGCAAAATAGAGTGTCTTTTTAAAATTTTCTATAAACCTTTTAGATAAAGGCGTTTTTCTATCTCTAAAACTATTGGGCCAATTGTGTAAATAAACATGGTTAAAAATAGTGTCGGATGTATTATAAAAAGTAATTTCTTGTTGAACTAATAACTCGTTTTTAGCAACGTTTAATGTAGATTTTATATTAACAACGTTTTGTTGTGCAACTGTAAAAGAGGCAACAAAACAACAAAATAGTGTTATGTAAAAACGAGCTTTCAATTGTATTTTAATAAATTTTAGAGTTTTAAAATTTTAAATGTGTCTTATTAGTAAGTAACGTTTTAGAAGTTTGGTTTTAATTGATATTTAGCATAGAATTTATTTAAATGCTCAATAGCTTCTTCTGCGGTGTCTACAACTCTAAATAAATTTAAATCTTTTTCGCTGATATTACCTTCTTCTAAGAGTGTGTTTTTAATCCAATCTAACAAGCCTCCCCAAAACTTTGTGCCCACTAAAATAATTGGAAAACGACCTATTTTATGCGTTTGAATTAGAGTAATTGCTTCAAAAAGTTCATCTAACGTTCCAAAACCTCCAGGCATTACAACAAAACCTTGCGAGTATTTTACAAACATTACTTTACGTACAAAGAAATAATCGAAATCTAAGCTCTTGCCTTGGTCTATCCAAGGATTGTCGTGTTGTTCAAAAGGCAATTCAATATTTAGCCCTACAGAAGTTCCTTGCCCTCTATGCGCACCTTTATTCCCTGCTTCCATAATACCAGGGCCGCCACCAGTAATTACACCAAAACCATTCTGAGTTAATTGGTAGGCAACTTCTTCGGCTAACTTATAATAAGGATGATCTGGCTTTGTTCTTGCCGATCCAAAAATAGAAACACATGGACCAATTTTACTTAATTTTTCATACCCTTCTACAAATTCTGCCATTATTTTAAAAATAGCCCAAGAGTCGTTTGTTTTTATTTCGTTCCAGG
>CAYWOM010000137.1:0-5393 GCA_964459905.1 uncultured Polaribacter sp.
TTAAATCCTCTACTTTATGTGTTGGATATCTGTTTAACCACATTGCTTTTCTTCGCAAACTTCCGGTGGCAATAATTCCGTTTGGCTGTCCAAAAAACTCTTCTGTACCTTTTAAAACTAAAACATCATTATAATTTCCTCTTCTTAAAACTGCTGCCTGCACTATTCCTTCTGGCAAAGAAGTGGGTACATCTTTTAGAGAATGAACCGCAATATCTATATCGCCATTTAACATAGCAATATCTAAATTCTTTGTAAAAATTCCTGTAATTCCTAATTCATACAAAGGTTTGTCTAGAATAATGTCGCCAGTAGACTTAATAGGTACCAAAACAGATTCATAACCTAATTCTGCTAATTCTTTGCGTACTTTGTTTGCTTGCCAAAGTGCCAATTGGCTATCGCGAGTTCCTATTCTTATTATTTTTTGCATGTATTTTTTGTTAAGATTGAAACACTTTTTGAATTACTTCTAAACTTTCTGCTACAGAAGTTTCATCATCTTTTAAATGTTTTACAAACTGTGTGGTAATTTTCTGAATAAAGCGTGAAGTTAAAATTTCGGCTTGACTTTCATCAAAATTACTTATTTTTTTCTTTTGAAAATTTATTTCGTCTTTCTTTATAATTTCTAACGATTTTTTTAAAGCAGTAATTGCCGGTGTAAATCTTCTGTGATTTAACCAATCGTTAAACTCATTTTTATGTGTCTCTATAATTACCTCTGCCGCAGGTACTTCTGCCTGACGTTTTGCCAGCGTTTCAAAAGTAATTTTAGATAACTCATCTACATTTACTAAAGTTATACCCTTATGTTCTTGCACATTGTGTGCAACATTTTCTGGCATTGATAAATCTAAAATTAACAACTCTTTATTTTTAGAAATATGTTCTTTTAAAATAGTTGGTTTTTCTGCTCCCGTAGAAACAATTAAAACATCTGCTTTTGCTATTTCAGTAACTAAATTTTCTAGTAACGATTTTCTAATTGAAGCGTTTTCCTTAACAAACTCAGTTGTTTTTTCTTCGGTTCTATTAATTAAAGAAACTGTTTTATTTTGAGTGTATTCTGCTAAGTTTTTACACGTATGTTTGCCCATTTTACCCAAACCAAAAACCAATATATTCTTAAAATTATAATTTGGTAAGTTTTTGATGATGTATTGAACGGCAGCATAAGAAACAGATGTTGTACCTGAACTTAACTTTGTTTCATTTTTTACACTTTTACTAGCTTGTAAAACGCTATTTATTAAACGTTCTGTGTATGAATTTGTTGTTTTTTGAAGTTTGGCAACTTTAAAAGACTGCCTTAATTGACCTACAATTTCATAATCTCCTAAAATCTGACTTTCTAAACCCGTGCCAATTCTATACAAATGGCTAATTGCTTCTTGGTCTTTACAAACAGTAGAAATCGAGTTAAATTCTTTTGTTGTCCCTTCAGAAAAATCGCACAACAATTCTATTAACAAACAAGGACGATTGGCAAAACCAAAAATCTCTGTTCTATTGCAGGTAGAAATAATAAAAACCGAAGAAACACCTTTTGCTTTGGCTGCATTTAATAATGCCAATTGGTTTTCTCTAGTTACCGAAAATTTTCCACGCATTTCTGCATCTGCCTTTTTGTAACTAACACCAATATTATAAAAGTGCTCTTGCCCTAAATCTGTCATAAACTCTAAAAGTTGGTCAAAAGTAAAAACTTCATTTCAATAAAAATGTCTCTATAAGTACTTTTAATAACGTTCTATGTTTTTTAGTTGTTTTTTATTTGAAAAAATTACAAAAAGCGTTATTTTTGCAATAGAATTAAGGATTTAGTATTTTTCTATATAGAATGATTCTAAATAAAAACAAAATTAATACAGCTATTTTAATGTTTAAAAATGTCGGAGAAAGTTCTTTTGAAGAAATAAACCTAGAAAATGGTTTTTATGTGCTTCATTTTCAGAATGAAAGCCAAGCTGTACAGAATTTCGAAAGAGAAATTAGCAGTTCTTTTATTCAGATACATTTTTGTTTACGTGGTAAATCGAAATTTTTATTCAATAACAATTCCTATACCTTTGATGTTTTAGATAATAGATCTATTCTATTGTATAATCCGCAAAGAATATTGCCTATTAATTTAGAAATTCAACCAAAAACAACCTTAATATCTTTGTTAATTTCTATTGAAAAATTTCACTCTTTATTTTCTAAGGAATCTGGTTACATTCCTTTTTTAAGTGATGAAAATAGCAATAAAAAATATTACGATGATACAGAGATAAAATCAACAGTTGCTATTGTTTTACAACAAATCATTAATTCTAACATTAATAGTTCTATTAGAGAATTGTATGTAAAAGGAAAAATATACGAGCTATTAAGTCTACACTTTCAAAAAGAAGAAAGTACTTCTGGCGAATATTGTCCTTTTTTAGTAGACGAACAAAACGTAATAAAAATTAGAAAAGCGAAAGAAATTATTATTTCTAGAATGTCTGAACCTCCTAGTTTACAAGAACTAGCAAATGAAATTGGATTGAATATTAAAAAGCTAAAAGAAGGTTTTAAACAGATTTACGGCGATACTGTTTTTAGTTTTTTGTTTGATTATAAAATGGAACACGCAAGAAGATTACTAGAAAGTAAACAATATAACGTAAATGAGGTAGGCTTGCAAGTTGGTTACAGCACCGCAAGTCATTTTATAGCAGCGTTTAAAAAGAAATTTGGCACAACACCGAAGAAATATGTAATGAGTTTGAATTAGTAGTTAGTAAAAATGAAAACTCTGCGAATTTAAAACTTTGAAACAATAATAAATTGAAACAATTAACACACAACGATATCAAAAACAAACAAAAACAGTTTCCAATAACTATTGTTTGCGATGCAATTAGAACACCTGAAAACATTGGTATGTGTTTTCGAATTTCTGAAAGTTTTGGTGTTAATAAAATATATTTCCATGAGAATTCGCCAACCATAGAAAACAGAATTGTTAAAAAAACAGCCAGAAATACTGTTCATGAAGTTAAACATGATTCGTATACAAGTTTTACAGAAATCATTAATAAATTAAAACAAGAAGGCCACACAATTATTGGTATAGAAATTACTGATAAAAGCATCAATATTCAAGATTTTAATTTTAAAAATCATGAAAAAATTGTATTAATTTTAGGCAGCGAAAGAAACGGAATTGAAAACATAAATTTAGTAGATTATACAGTTGCAATACCTATGTTTGGCAGAAATTCTAGCATGAATGTTGTGCATAGTTTGGCCATTACTTTGTATGAGGTTACAAATCAGTTAGTGGTTAGCAAAGATAAAAAGTAAGGATAGAATATAATGTTGGTTCGAGTAAATTTTGAAGCATAAAAAAACTCTATCAAGAACTTAAAAAAAATTTCGATATAATTTCAATAGAAAAAATCGAAATCACTAAAAATGACAGTGAAAATAAAATAAATTATAAATAACAAACTTTCTTTTTTTCAACTTTGAAAATTTGAAATTTGAAATTTTTTAAAAAAATGAAAGGAATATTATTAAACAATTTAGGATCACCAGATTCCACAGAAACAAAAGATGTTAAAAAGTATTTAGGAGAGTTTTTAATGGACGAGCGTGTTATAGACATTCCGTTTTGGAAACGCTGGATCTTAATTAAAGGAATCATTTTAAAAATTAGGCCTAAAAAATCGGGCGCTGCATACAAGAAAATCTGGTGGAAAGAAGGTTCGCCTTTGGTTGTAATCTCTGAAAGATTTACAAAAAAAGTAAAAGAAAAAGTAGATATTCCTGTAGAATTAGCAATGCGTTACGGTTCTATGTCTATGGAAAAAGGAATTAAAAATTTAGTAGACAAAGGAGTTACAGAAATATTTTTAGCGCCTTTATATCCTCATTATGCAATGTCTTCTTATGAAACAGTAGTTACGCAGGCGGAAGAAATATTGGCAGCAAAATACCCACACATAAAATTAGACACGCTGCCTCCGTTTTACAACAAACCAGATTATATAAAAGCGATGAGCAATAATATTGCACATCATTTAAAAGGATTTGAGTATGACCATATACTGTTTTCGTATCATGGTATTCCAGAACGTCATATTAGAAAATCAGATCCAACAAAAAGTCATTGTAAACTAGATGGTTCTTGCTGCGAGCGTAATTCTGTGGCGCATTATACTTGTTACAGACATCAGTGCTTCGAAACCACTAAAGGCATTGCAGAAAGTTTAAATTTAAAAGAAGGAACTTGGAGTAATTCGTTTCAATCAAGATTACTAAAAGACCCTTGGTTAAAGCCTTATACCGATTTTGAATTGGAAAAATTCCCGGAAATGGGAAAGAAAAAATTAGCGGTAATTACCCCTGCTTTTGTTTCAGATTGTTTAGAAACTTTAGAGGAAATCGCCATGGAAGGCGAAGAGGATTTCTTTAAAGCTGGCGGAACCCATTACAAACACATACCTTGTATGAACGATAATGATGACTGGGTAGACGTAATGGTTTCTTGGATTAATGAGTGGAAAAGTTCGTAGTTCGTAAGAATAAAAAAATCGACAAGCTCAGTCTAACAATCGTTAAAACGCATTAACTTTACTACACTGTAACTTTGAAACTAAATTTAAAAAAAAAATGGATTTTCTATACCTAAAAGCATTACACATTATTTTTGTGGTTACTTGGTTTGCTGGTTTATTTTATATTCCTAGACTTTTTATTTATCAAACTGAAGCAGAAAATAAATTAGAACCCGCAAAAACTATTTTACAAACACAATTTAAATTGATGAGCAAAAGGTTATGGTACATTATTACTTGGCCATCAGCAATTTTAGCAAGTATTTTTGCTTTTTGGATGCTATATACCAATCCTTATTATTTACAAGAACCTTGGATGTTGGTAAAACTTGCCTTTGTATTTGCCTTGTATTTTTACCATGGGTTTTGTCATCATATTTTTAAAAAACTACAAAACAATGTTATAAAATATTCTGCTTTTCAGTTGCGCATTTTTAATGAAATTTCTACCATTATTCTTTTTGCAATCGTTTTTTTAGTTACTGTAAAAAGTGCCATAAATTGGATTTGGGGTGTTGTAGGAATCATACTTTTTGGCGTTTTAATGATGTTAGGAATAAAATTATACAAAAGAATTAGAGAGAAGAAAAGTTGGGAAAAAGCAGAAAAAGAGGTTTTGGAAGAAGATTAGCAACTAGTTTTTATTTAATAACACTTTTAACAACTACCCTCTAATACTCTGTTCAAAAGGAATTCTATTAACAATACTCCTACCTAGTGTAACTTCATCTGCATACTCTAACTCATCACCAACAGAAATTCCGCGGGCAATTGTAGACGTTGTAATTTCAAATTTTTCTA
>CAYWOM010000138.1:0-5380 GCA_964459905.1 uncultured Polaribacter sp.
AATTCTCCATAAACCATAACATGAGCGTATGTATCTAGTTGATCTTTTATTGCAGCTGTAACTATAGGATGACAATGCCCCAAACTATTTGCAGAAACTCCAGCAACAAAATCTAAATATTTTTTACCCGATGTGTTATAAATATAACTTCCTTTTGCATGTGAAACTTCTATGGAAAGTGGGTGAGGAGAGGTCTGTGCTTGGTATTTAAAAAAATCAGACTTCATAATTATTGTTTTTTTATAGAGAAATCTAATTTTTCTTTGCCTCTAGAGTTTCTTTTTTTTATTTCTTTTTTTACTTTTAATTTCTTTTCTAAGGTTGCAGTGTCTTTCTTTAATTTCTTGTTTTTCGTTGGCGGATCATTATTTTTATCATCCTTAATAAAAATATCTTCTTTACTTTTTGGTTGTTCATTTTCTCGCCAAATAAAACCTTTTAATTGCCTAACATCTTCAGGTAATTTAGATGGAGGGTATGTTATTCCATCAGATTTTTTTAAGTATTTAATGGTTTCTATTTGACCTTTTTCTAAGGTGAATTCTATATTACTAGATATTTCTTTGGTAATAGTTTCTAATTCTGCTGTCTCTTCATTTCTATTAAAATAAACAGATTCTGCATTTCCTTTTACCAACAATAATCGAAGTTTATTTTCTTTAAACTTCCCAAACATATTTCTACCTTTTATTTGATTAAAATCGTTTTTTGATAAAGAATCTTTAGAAACAATAAATGAATTATTTAGTACTTTTAAAGAATCTAATTTTTGAGTTTCTGTATTAGAAATTAAATGAATTGTATCTCCGGTTATTTGATTTTTATCGGACCATAAAACAGGTTTTCTAAACATTTTTGTTAAACCTGTAGACTGGTCTGTATGAATAGAATCGCATTTTCCTTGTAAATCTGACTTAAATATTTTTACATTATGGTAGGTTCTAACAATACGTTTTTCTGGTTTTCCGGTAACCAATATAGTATCTCCATGAATAAAAGTAGAATCTTTGTCTACTATAGAAATTGCAACAGCTTTTTTAATAATATATAGCGAGTCTTTTAGTTCAAAAATTTCTGCATAATTCCCTTTTGTTATAAAATTTTTAACGGTATCTATAACGCGTATATTATTTGTTGCAGAAGCAAAACCTTTTCTTTTATCATAATATAAACTATCTCCTTCTACGGTTCTTTCTTTAAGATATAGTTTTGCGTTTTTCACAAAATGAGAAACATCGGTTTTTGTATTGTAAAAACCTCTTTCGCAATAAATTTTATTTTTATTTTGTGTATTTGTTATGGTAGATGGGCCATATAAATAAGTTAAACCAGAATTTGTGTAATAATCTAAATGATTAGAAGCTAAATTATGTTCTGGGTTTACAACGGTAACTCTTGTAGTTGCTGTAAATTTTTTGTTTTCTAGGTAGTAATTTCCTTTTTTACTTTTTAAGGTATTTGTTTGGTCTTTTATGGTAGCGTAACTTGTGTAATATAATTTCTGATTTAGTCTATCAAAATGCAATGTATCTGAAGTCATTGTCATGGTTGGGTCTTTTAAAACCACATTTCCCCACGAAAGTATTTGTTTAGAAGTTGCATCATAATCTACATAATCGCTAGTTTGGGTAATTGTATCTCCTTGTTTAATAAGTACTTTTCCAATGGCTTTAAAGAAATTTTTGTCTTTAAAATAGAATGCTTTTTGGCAAGTTAGTTTTATGCCATCGTGTGTAATTTTAACATCGCCCAATAAAACGGTGGCACCATTATATTTGTCTTCGGCAGCATATTGGTATTCAGCGTTTTCAATAAGAATTTTCTTTGTTTGCGAAAAAGAAATGGCTGTAAGCATTAAAGAAAATAAAAAAAATATTCTTTTCAAGATGATTGATTTTTGACAAAAATAATGAAAAGAATACCTCAAGTGTCTTAATTTTAAGATAAAAACTTATCTGTTAATTGTTTGTTTTCTATCTGGACCAACAGAAACAATTTTTACAGGAACTCCTGTTTCTTTTTCAATAAAAGCAACATAGTCTAGTAAATTTTTTGGAAGTTGATCTGCAGTTGTCATTTTTGTTAAATCTTCTTCCCAACCTTTAAATTCAGAATAGTTTACAGAAACATTTTCTGGTTCTATGTTGTAAGGTAAATGTGTAATTTCTTTATCTTTATAATTGTAAGAAGTACCAACTTTTAAGGTTTTAAAACCAGACAATACATCACCTTTCATCATCATTAATTGTGTTACTCCATTTACATCTACAGCATATTTTAATGCGACTAAATCTAACCAACCACACCTTCTTGGTCTTCCTGTTGTTGCGCCAAACTCATGACCAACTTTTGCCATTTTTGCTCCATCATCATCAAATGATTCTGTTGGAAATGGCCCAGAGCCAACACGTGTTGTATACGCTTTAAAGATTCCAAAAACCTCGCCAATTCTATTTGGTGCAACTCCTAAACCAGTACAAGCGCCTGCTGCGGTTGTGTTAGATGAAGTTACAAAAGGATATGTACCAAAATCGATATCTAACAAAGAACCTTGTGCGCCTTCTGCTAAAATTGTTTTTTTGTCTTTTATAGCTTGATTTAAAAATTCTTCACTATCAATAAATTGTAAAGTTTTTAATTTGTCTATTCCTTTTTTAAATTCGGCCTCTAATTCTATTAAGTTATATTCAATTTTAACATCAAAGAATTTTAACATTTTAATATGCTTTTCTGTTAAAGCATCATATTTTTCTTTCCAATTATCTAGTTCTAAATCTCCAACTCGCATTCCGTTTCTACCCGTTTTATCCATATAAGTTGGGCCAATTCCTTTTAATGTAGAACCAATTTTTGCTTTTCCTTTAGATGTTTCAGAAGCTGCGTCTAACAGTCTATGTGTAGGTAAAATTAAATGAGCTTTTCTAGAAATTAATAATTTAGAGGTATAATCTATGTTATGTTTATCTAGGTTTTCTAGTTCTTTTTTAAAGATAACCGGGTCTATTACAACACCATTACCAACAACATTTAATGCAGTTTTATGAAATATTCCAGAAGGAATTGTGTGTAAAACGTGTTTAAATCCGTCAAAAATTAAAGTATGTCCTGCATTAGGTCCTCCTTGAAAACGAGCAATTATATCGTAATTTCTAGTTAGAACGTCTACAATTTTTCCTTTTCCTTCGTCTCCCCATTGTAATCCTAGTAATAAATCTACAGCCATTATAGTTGTGTTAATTTGTTGTTTGTTTTATTGTAATGTTTTATTAAGCTTTGTTCTTTTTTGTTCCGTAAAAATAGAGTGAATGATTGTGAATATCAATATCAAAAACATCTTCTATTGTTTTTTTTATAATTTGAATCCTTGGATCACAAAATTCTTTTACCTCTCCTGTATCTGTAAAAATTACATGATCGTGATTTTTATCAAAATAACTCTTTTCATAACGCGCCATAGACTGGCCATCAAACTGATGTTTTCTTACCAAACCGCAATCTTGCAATAAATCAATGGTGTTGTAAAGTGTAGCTCTGCTTACGCGGTAATTTTTATTTTTCATTTTAATGTAGAGAGATTCTATATCAAAATGTTCTTCGGCAGTATATATTTCTTGAAGTATAGCATAACGTTCAGGAGTTTTCCTGTGTTTGTTTTCTTCTAGATATGTAGTAAAAACTTTTTTAACTATTTCTTGATTTTCAAGAGAATTACTCATGGTTTTTCATTTTTACGAAAAAAACAAATTTACAGTTATTTCTGAATAAAAATACATTTTTAAAAGAATGATATTACAAAGTATTAACACGTTCTACTTTTTTTACACCTTCTACTTTTTTAATGCTCTGTAGTAGTTTATTTAATTGAGCACTATTCTTTACACTTAATGATATTTTTCCTTCGAAAACGCCTTCATCTCCAGCAATATTTATACTTTGAATATAAACACCCATATTACTAGAAATTATTTGCGATACATTGTTTATAATCCCTTTATTGTCTACACCATTTATTCTTAAAATTGCCGTAAATTCTTGTTTTGTAGAATCAATCCATTTTGCAAGCATAACTCTGTAAGCATAGTTAGATTGTAAAGAAATTGCATTCGGACAATTTTTTTTGTGAACTTTAATACCTTCATTAATTGTTAAAAACCCAAAGACTTTATCGCCAGGAATGGGATTGCAACATTTAGAAAGTTTATAATCTAGTTTTTCTTCTTCTTTACTAAAAACAAGTGCATCATATTTATTTGTTACTTCATCAGAGTCTATGGTTCCTTTGGTAACCGTGTTTCTTCTTAATTTTGTTTTAAAGAAGTTTAAAATAGTGCTGTTTCTTTGAGATACAAAAGCTTTTAATTGTGTGTTATCTATAGCTCCGTTTCCAACCCTGTAAAACAAATCGAAACTAGTTTTTAGTTTAAAATAATTAACTAATTCATTTACGGTTTTTTCATTAAAGGTTATTTTTAAATGACGTAATTTTCTTAGCAATATTGCTTTTCCTTCTTCTGCAATTGCTTTTTCTTCGTCTTTTAAAGCAGCTCTAATTTTTGTTTTTGCTCTTGCTGTAATTACAAAATCTAACCATCTTGCATTTGGTTTATTGGTAGCACTTGTAATTACTTCAATTTGATCGCCACTTTTTAAAGTATAACTTAAAGGAACTAATTTGCCATTTACTTTTGCTCCTCTACATTTTAGCCCAACATCTGTATGGATGGAAAAAGCAAAGTCTAATGCAGATGCATCTTTTGGTAAAGATTTTAGTTCACCTTTTGGTGTAAAAACATAAATTTCTTTGGCATATAAATTCAATTTAAAATCCTCAACAAAATCTACAGCATTTATATTCTGATTTTCTAAAGTTTCTTTTAGTTTGTTTAACCAACCTTCTAAACCACTTTCATTATCTTCACCTTGTTTATATTTAAAGTGAGCAGCATAACCTTTTTCTGCAATTTCATTCATTCTTTCTGAACGAATCTGTATTTCTACCCATTGAGCATTTGGTCCAACAACAGTAATGTGCAAAGCTTCATAACCTGTAGATTTTGGTTGCGAAATCCAATCTCGTAAACGTGCAGGATTAGGTCTAAAATTATCAGTTACAATCGAATATATTTTCCAAGCATCATGTTTTTCATCTTTAGAAATTGGTTTAAAAATAATTCTGATGGCATATTTATCAAAAACTTCATCAAAAGTTACATTCTGATTTCGCATTTTTCTTCTGATAGAAAAAATGGATTTAAATCGCCCTTTAATTTCGTAGGAAAAATTTTCTTTGTCCAAACCGTTTTCAAGAGTATCTGCAAAACGTTTTAAATACTCTTGTTGTTCTATTTTACTTTCTTTTATTTTGGTAATAATACTGTTA
>CAYWOM010000139.1:0-5375 GCA_964459905.1 uncultured Polaribacter sp.
TAGAGCATCTGACTCATAATCAGAGGGTCCTTGGTTCGAGCCCAAGTGGGACCACCTTTTAGAGCATCTATTTTTATAGATGCTTTTTTTGTTTTTAAATGTTCTAATTTAAAATATTTAACACATTATTAGTTCGTTAATCTGCTAACATATTTACCTATAACATCGAATTCTAAATTAACAACCTCATTTATTTTAATATTTTTAAACCCTGTGTTTTCTATCGTATAGGGAATAATTGCAACACTAAATTCATTCTTTTTAGAGTTTATAACCGTTAAACTAACTCCGTTTATTGTTATCGAACCTTTTTCTATAGTGATGTTATTTTTATCAGAATTATAAGAAAAAGTAAAAACTGTGCTTCCGTTTTCATTTTTAATATTTGTACAAATTCCGGTTTCATCTACATGTCCTTGAACGATATGGCCATCTAATCGATCACCTAATTTCATACCGCGTTCTAAATTTACTTTGTCATTAATAGACAATTGTCCTGTAGTTGTTTTATCTAGTGTTTCTTTGATGGCTGTAACAGTATATTCATCGTTTTTAATATCTACAACTGTTAAACAAACACCATTATGAGCAACACTTTGGTCTATTTTTAATTCATTGGTAAAACTACTTTTAATAGTTAAATGTAAATTTTCTTGTTCTTTAACAAGGTTTGTTACTTGTCCAAGTGTTTCTATAATTCCGGTAAACATATTGTTAAATTTTGGTTACTTTTGTGCAAATCAAAAATACTAATATTACAAGAGTTACTATGGATAAATCTGATAAAATAATCGTAGGAATTTCAATTGGAGATTTAAACGGAATTGGCATAGAGGTAATTCTAAAAACCTTTGAAGATAAAAGAATGTTAGATTTTTGTACACCAGTAATCTTTGGCGCAACAAAATCGATTTCTTATCATAAAAAAGCATTGAATTTGGAGGTTCCTGTTCATGGAATTACTTCTTTAAATCAAATAAATCACACAAAAATAAATTTATTAAATATTTGGAAAGAGGAGGTTTCAATAGAATTAGGTAAATCTACTAAAATTTCTGGCGAGTATGCCGCAAAATCTTTAGCATTGGCGGTTAAACATTTAAAAGAAAAAACCATTGATGTTTTATTAACTGCACCAATTAATAAAGAAAATATTCAATCAGAAGATTTTAATTTTCCTGGCCATACAGAATATTTAGAAGCTAATTTAGACGGAAAAAGTTTAATGATTTTAATGACAGATAAGTTAAAAATAGGACTTATAACGGGTCATATTCCAATTTCTAAAGTTGCAGAAACCATTACACCAGCATTAATTAAAGAAAAAGTGGGTACAATGCACACTTCTTTAATTCAAGATTTTGGAATTAACAAACCTAAAATTGCTGTTTTAGCTTTAAATCCTCATTGTGGAGACAAAGGTGTAATTGGCTCAGAAGATGATGAGATTATAAAGCCAACAATAGATGAAATTAAAGAAACTGGAAAGTTAGTTTTTGGACCTTATGCCGCAGATGGTTTTTTTGGATCAGAAACATATAAACAGTTTGATGGTGTTTTAGCAACCTATCACGATCAAGGTTTAGCGCCTTTTAAAGCCCTGTCTTTTGGTAATGGCGTTAATTTTACAGCAGGTTTAAGTGAAATTAGAACCTCGCCAGATCATGGTACAGGCTTTGATATTGCTGGAAAAAACCTTGCAAATGCATCCTCTTTTAAAGAAGCTTTGTTTGCAGGTATTCAAATTTTTAAAAATAGAAAAGAATATAAAGAGTTGTCTAAAAACCCACTAAAAGTAAGGTAATTAGTAATAAAATAAATTTTTCAATTAAAAGAGTTTATAAAAACAATTTTTTATATCTTTGCACGCTTAATTGATGTTTGATAATGAAAGACTTGAAACAATTCAACATACAGTTTGTAGGATTAAAGGAAGGGAAACATTTATTTGAATATACAATTGATAATACGTTCTTTGCACTTTATAATTTTGATGAATTCGAAAGCTCAACAATACACATTGCTTTAGAATTTGTTAAAAAAAGTACACTATTCGAACTTAATTTTGTAGCTACAGGATCTGTAAATGTTCCTTGCGATGTTACAAATGAGTTGTATGATCAAGAAATAACTTCGGCATTGCCTTTAGTTGTTAAATTTGGTCCAGAATATAATAATGATAATGAAGATATTTTAGTGTTACCGCACGAAGTATATCAATTTAGTGTAGCGCAATTTATTTATGAAATGATTGTGTTAGCGATTCCTAATAAGAGAATACATCCCAAAGTATTGGATGGAACTATGGAGTCTGAAACATTAAATAGATTAGAAGAACTAGAAATAAAAGAAGTAAAAATTGTTGAAACAACAGACCCAAGGTGGGATAAATTAAAGAATTTAATAACAGAAAAAAAGACATAAAATGGCACATCCTAAGAGAAAAATATCCAAAACAAGAAGAGATAAAAGGAGAACACATTATAAAGCTTCGGCGCAACAAATTGCTACAGATCCAACAACTGGAGAAGCACATTTATACCACAGAGCTCATTGGCACGAAGGTAAATTATACTATAGAGGTCAAATCGTATTAGAATCTGCAATAGCAGAGGCATAGAGACATTTAGTTTTTATTTAAAAACCCTCGTTTTCGAGGGTTTTTTTTGCGTTTTACACTAAATTTTGCCGTTTTTTATAACTTTTCTCCAAAAAGTGAAATAATTTTCATTACTTTGAATTTCCTAAAATATTTGGATAACAAATAAGAAATATGACAAAAATCACTGCAGCAATTACAGCCGTGGGGAAATTCGTTCCTGACTACGTTTTAAGCAATAAAGAGTTAGAAACTTTTCTAGACACTAATGATGAGTGGATAACGACAAGAACAGGAATTAAAGAAAGAAGAATTCTTAAAGGAGAAGGTTTAGGGACTTCTTATATGGCAATAAAAGCAACTCAAGATTTATTGCAAAAATCAAACATAAATCCGCTAGAAATAGACCTAGTTATTGTAGCCACTGCAACACCCGATTTAATGGTAGCATCTACAGCTGTTTATGTTGCAACAGAAATTGGTGCTACCAATGCTTTTGCATTCGATTTACAAGCAGCTTGTTCTAGTTTTTTATACGGAATGTCTACTGCCACAAGTTATATAGAGTCTGGTAGATACAAAAAAGTACTATTAATTGGGGCAGATAAAATGTCTTCTATTATAGATTATACAGACAGAGCAACCTGTATTATTTTTGGTGATGGGGCAGGAGCCGTATTAATAGAGCCTAATTTAGAAGGTTTAGGGCTGCAAGATGAATATTTAAGAAGCGACGGAATAGGAAGAGATTTTTTAAAAATAGAGGCAGGTGGTTCTATTTTGCCTCCATCAGAAGAAACCGTTAAAAATGGGCAACATTATGTGCATCAAGAAGGAAAAACGGTTTTTAAATATGCTGTTTCTAACATGGCAGATGTAGCAGAAAAAATGTTAACCAGAAATGGTTTGGTAGAAAAAGATATTCAATGGCTAGTAGCACATCAAGCAAATAAAAGAATTATAGAAGCTACTGCAAAAAGAGTAGGAGTTTCTTCAGAAAAGGTAATGATGAACATTCATAAATATGGAAACACAACCTCTGCAACCTTACCACTTTTATTAGCAGATTACGAACACCAATTAAAAAAAGGAGATAATTTAATTTTTGCTGCATTTGGTGGCGGTTTCACTTGGGGAGCTGCATACGTAAAATGGGCATATAACGCATAACTAAACAACTAAATAATAAGAAATATGGATATTAAAGAAATTCAAAATCTTATAAAATTTGTAGCAAAATCTGGCGCTAGCGAGGTAAAGTTAGAAATGGAAGATGTAAAGATTACTATTAGAACAGGTGCTAATAAAACAGAAACTACTATTGTACAAGCGGCTCCTATGGCAGGTATGCAGCAAGTTGCGGCCCCGGTTGTAGCAGCACCAGTAACTGAAACAGCAGCTCCGGTACAAGCAGAAAGTGAAGATACCAATTACATCACTATAAAATCTCCAATTATTGGAACCTTTTATAGAAAACCATCACCAGACAAACCTAATTTTGCAGAAGTTGGCACAGAGGTTAGTATTGGAGATACCGTTTGTGTTATAGAAGCTATGAAATTATTTAACGAAATAGAATCAGAAATTTCTGGAAAAATTGTTAAGGTTTTAGTAGATGATTCTTCTCCAGTAGAATTCGATCAACCCTTATTTTTAGTAGATCCATCATAGTCTAAAGTTTAAAGTTTAAAGTTCAACGTTCAATGTTATTTTAACCAGAACAGTAAACAAATAAACCTATAAACGCTTAAACTCAATAGAATTATGTTTAAAAAAATATTAATAGCCAATAGAGGAGAAATAGCATTACGTGTTATTAGAACCTGTAAAGAAATGGGCATTAAAACGGTTGCAGTATATTCTACTGCAGATGCAGAAAGTTTGCATGTTAGATTTGCAGATGAAGCGGTTTGTATTGGGCCACCATCAAGTGCAGAATCTTATTTAAAAATGTCTAATATTATATCTGCAGCAGAAATTACAAATGCAGATGCCATTCATCCAGGCTATGGTTTTTTATCAGAAAACGCTAAATTTTCTAATTTATGTGAAGAACATCACATTAAATTTATTGGTGCATCTGGCAGAATGATAGACCAAATGGGAGACAAAGCAAACGCAAAATCTACCATGAAAGCAGCCGGTGTACCTTGTGTACCTGGTAGCGAAGGTATTATTAAAGATTTTGAAGACTGCGAAAAAGTAGCCGTAGAAACAGGATATCCTGTAATGTTAAAAGCATCTGCTGGTGGTGGTGGTAAAGGAATGCGTGCAGTTTGGAAACCAGAAGATTTAAGAGACGCTTGGGATTCTGCAAGACATGAAAGTAAAGCCGCTTTTGGAAATGATGATATGTATATGGAAAAGCTTATAGAAGAGCCAAGACATATAGAAATTCAGATTGTAGGCGATTCTTTTGGTAAAGCCTGTCATTTATCTGAAAGAGATTGCTCTGTACAAAGACGTCATCAAAAATTAACAGAAGAAACACCCTCTCCTTTTATGACAGATGAATTGAGAGAACAAATGGGTACTGCTGCTGTAAAAGCTGCAGAATTTATTAAATATGAAGGAGCAGGAACTGTAGAGTTTTTAGTAGACAAGCATCGTAATTTCTACTTTATGGAAATGAACACTCGTATACAAGTAGAACACCCAATTACAGAAGAAGTTGTAAATTACGACTTAATTAGAGAACAAATTTTGGTGGCTGCAGGCGTACCAATTTCAGGTAAAAACTACTACCCAAAAATGCATTCTATAGAATGCAGAATTA
>CAYWOM010000140.1:0-5316 GCA_964459905.1 uncultured Polaribacter sp.
GTTATGCAGGTATAGTTGGTGCTTACAATGGTTTTAGAGCCATTGGTTTAGCTAATGAAACCTTTAATTTACCTAAAGCAGAAACTTTAGATAGTCAGAAAGAATTAATAGCAGCACTGCAAAATGCGAATATACCCAAGCTAAAAATTTTACTAACAGGAAACGGTAAAGTAGCTTATGGTGCTAAAGAAATGTTAGATGCCATGCATATTAAAAAAGTTTCTGTAGATGAATATTTAACCCAAAAATTTACAGAGCCAGTGTATTGTTTGGCAGATGTTTTAGATTACAATAAAAGACAAGATGGGCAAATAATTGATAATTATGATTTTTACAACCATCCAGAAAATTATGTATCAGATTTTATGCGTTTTGCAGCGGTAACAGATTATTTTATTGCGGGTCATTTTTATGGAAATGGTGCACCCTATTTGTTTACCAGAAAAGATGCAAAATCTGTAGATTTTAATATTAAATTTGTGGCAGATATTTCTTGTGATGTAGATGGACCGGTTGCATCTACATTAAGAGCTTCTACAATTGCAGATCCAATTTATGGATACGATGCACAAACAGAAACCGAAGTTAATTTTAAAGATAAAAACGCTATTGTTGTAATGGCTGTAGATAATTTACCTTGCGAATTACCAAAAGATGCAAGTGAAGGTTTTGGAGAATTATTTCTAAAAAATGTAATTCCTGCTTTTTTTAATAATGACAAAAATGGTGTTTTAGAACGTGCTAAAATGACAGAAAGCGGTAAATTAACGCCACGTTTTTCTTATTTACAAGATTTTGTAGATGGAAAAGAGTAGGGGTAAAGTATAGATAAATAAGATTTAGTAGAAAAGGTATTTAAGACAAATTAGATTTAAGACTTAAAATAAAATTTAAATCACGTGAACGAAGACCATCAATTTTTGATTGATTTAGCAAAAATGAAAATGCCTTTTGGTAAATATAAAGGCACTTTTTTAATAGATTTGCCAGAGCATTATATTGTTTGGTATCATAATAAAGGTTTTCCTGCTGGTAAATTAGGCAAGCAAATGCATTTAGTCTATGAATTGCAATTAAATGGCTTAGAAGATATCATTAGAAAAATTAGATAATTCTTTCTTTAAATTTATACTTACAGCAAAAAGTAAATAAATAAACAATCCAAAACCAAGTGTAATAAACCAAGCTTTGCTATCTAAAAAACTAGTAAGACTTCTTTTTAAAACGCTTATTGGTGCTGTAAAAATATGCCAAGAATTTAAACGTAAAAACCTGCCTAGGTAAATACCAAAGCCGCATAAAAAAGTAACAATATAAGAAAAATAATTTGCGAATTTCAAACTCCATTTTAGTATAATTATTGTGTAAATATCTTGTAATGATAGTATTGTAAGTACTAGGCCAGTTGTTGCATATGTAAATATTAAAAAAATATCTAACCAAATTAATGTAGATTTTAAGTGATGTAAATGAATTAAATCTGTAATAATATAGGGTGCATTAGGTAAAAACAATAACCAAATAAATAGGAGAATTATTAATTTTAATTTTGATATTTTTTTAATATTTAATGTCTTTAGTTTTGTAGACATTCCATAAGGAATTACCGCTAAAAATAAATTCCAAATTAGAAATCCGAAGAATAAAGAGTTTGTTATTTTAACACGAATTATAAATAAAAACAAACAAAAAATAAGTAAATAACAGATGCTTTTAGTTGTTTTATTTAGTTTCATACCAGTATTTTGTACTATTTTCTAAAACTATTATTGTTAAAAACCCAAAAAAATAGGCTACTAAATCGCCAATACTAAAAGAAGTACCTAAAATAATTCTCCATTCTTTAGCATACGCTATCGGATAGTAATTCTGTAAATTTGTTAGTTGTAAAAACTCTACACAAAAAGCAATAATAAGCGTTAGTATTGCCGCCAGATTATTAGCCATTTTTATAAAACTCTTTATAAAAGCGTATACTAAAATTACTACTAAATAATCTCCAAAAGTATGTCTTATAAACCCTGTTGCATATTTTGCAATTAGTATTTCTGATAGTAGTAAAAGTGTAAAAAGTAAAAAGTATTTTTTGTTGAATTGTATCATATAACTAATTTTTAAATTTATAATGATTTATACGAGCAATAGATGTTTTACAAATCCAAATCCAAGATTTAATTAATGTAAAAAATGCGGTAATAAAAAAAGCACAGACAATGTTATTAAATTTTGTACTAATCATATAATAAGTAGAAATACCAAAGATGATAATTGAGTAATAAGGAATATATTTTTTAAAAATTTCATCATTACTTATATTGTTTTTTTTAAACAAGAAAAAAGGTGCAATAGTAAATAATATTGTTAAAGAGCACACAATTAAAATTGGTATTATAGATAGTATTAGAATGGCAATTATAAATGATTCACTCTCAAATTTTTCAGAAAAAATAAGTATCCAAAATAGTATTGTAGCAAAGGCAGAAGCTTTAAATAGTATTGGTATTAAATTATTTGATGATTTCATTTTTTTATTTTTAGATTATCATAAACCATTTCTTGCCAAGAATTTTTATTTAAATATTCTATGTATTCACTATGTTTAATATCAATATCGGTTTTACTTTTGCCGTTAATTTTATTTTTTTTTGAATAATCCTTCAGTAAGAAAGTATTATTATTTGAAAGTTTAATTAAATATTTTAAATCGATTTTTTCTATATTGTTAATATTATAGTATGTTATAATTTTATCCCAGTTTATAGTTGTTGCTAATATTAAAACTCCAAATGCAATTTGAGTATTTTTGCGAAAAAGAAACCACAAGTTTTTTATTCTATAGACCTTAATAAATGTTGTAATTAACGCAATTGAAGTTGCTGTTAAAAAGAATAAAACACCAATTCTTTTATAAGTTAAACCAAAAGAAGTGATGTACTCTATATTTAGTATCATTGTAATAATTACAACACTTAGGTTTAAAAATATCCAACTGAAAGTTAGGTTTTTTAAGATGTAATTTTTTTCTAAAAAGTTTAGGTTTCCTCTAAAGAAATATACAATAATTGCAATTGCTAATAAGTTAGAAAAGATTAATGCATTAACACCATTATGTACTTGTTTTGATAGTTGAAATGCAACCATATTATGAATTTCTGTTAGATGAATTACATAAGTAAATGTGAAGAAAATTATTAACAAATTTAATAAAGACATTAATACTATAGCCAATTGTTTTTCTTCATTAAGTTTTTTTGGTGAGACAGGCTTTAATGTGTTTTTATCTAAATTATTTCCTTGGTTAATATCACTTAAAGTTATAGGTTCTATTTTAATTGGATTTGTAATATTATAAAATAAATAGTATCCTAAGCTGGTAAAAAGAACCCATTGAATATTAATAAGACTAAAATCTATTTTTGAAATTAATTCATCAAACATAGGATTTCCAATTCTATACAAACCAATAAAAATGAGGATTAAAAAAGCAGGAATTCCTATTATTTTTATCCAATAAGCATAATTTATTTTTTCCTTTTTTATACTTTCTACTTCCAAATTTAAAGAGTCATAATACCATGAGAAAGAAGAAAAAATAGTAGTATAAACACCATTAATCCATTGTATATAAATAGATGATTTATGTTGAGATATACTACCAATAAAAGTAAAAAAAGCCAAGATATTTGCAATTATTGTTAAATCGGATTTGTAAAAGAAAACTGTTATAGCGGTAATTAAATAAGAAATAAGTTTAAAGATTGTACTAATGTTTTTAAATCTCTTATAGTTTGTAATCCCAATTATTAGTACCGTTAGTATTGAAAATAATGATAGGTTTAAACCAATGTTTTGTCCATAAAACAGTGTGCTAAATACAACTGCGCTAATTAGTGTAATTATTTTTTTCATTTTTTGATTATTAAAAGAACTTTGAATTTCAAAGTAATTGATTAAAAAAATAGTTTTATTTGTTTCTTATTAATTTTTCTAAAGCTTCTATGTGTTTTTTAAACTCTTGTTTTCCTAATGCTGTGGCGTAATACTTTGTATTTGGTTTTCGTCCAATAAACTGTTTTTCTACTTTTATAAAAGCTACCTTTTCTAGTGCTTTTGCATGGCTAGCTAAATTACCATCTGTAGCACCCAATAATTCTTTTAGTGTTGTAAAATCTGCATATTCATTTACGGTTAATACAGACATAATGCCCAACCGTATTCGGTGATCAAAAGCTTTGTTTATATGTAGAATTATGTTTTTCAAATCGATGTTTTAGATGATAAAAATAAGCTATTTTCTATCATATTTATAGTACATAATAGCACCATATAAAATATGCATTACACCAAAACCTAGTACCCAAAACCAAAAACCATATCCAGGTAAAATAGCACTTATTAATCCTAAAAGAACCTGTGTATAGCCTAAATATTTAATGTCGCCTATGGTATATTTAGAAGCACTTAATAATGCTAAACCATAAAAAAGTAGCATTAATGCACCTGTTTGCCCATAACGTTGTTGATTTAAAATAATAATTATATAAATTCCGCCAGCCAATAGCGGAACAATAAAACTAGCTAACATTCTTTTGGTTAAAGAATCCCAAATTTTCTGATGGTTCTTTTTTGCCTTTTTAGTTGTTAAAAAAATGGCAGTACAAATGCTTAAAATGCCAACTAATAAAAGATCCATAATAAGTATACGAAAGACTTCTCCGTCTAAAATTAAATAACCACTTTCTGTTTTACCTACTAACCAATACGCATATCCTGCGCCAATTAATGCGTAAATACCTGCTAATATACCAGACAAACCACTCAAAGAAATAAATTTCGATGAGGTATGCATTAAATGTTTAATTTCTGATATGTCTTTTAAATAATCTTTTGAACTCATTTTTAAAGAACTTTGAATTGCAAAGTAAAAGATAATTTTTTAAATGGGCAACAATAAATTAGAAAAATTAATTTTTTACCACTACGCCATAGGTAATATGTGCAATTCCTAAAATAGAAAGCGAAGAATACCAATAGGTAGGTATTAAGAAACAAAGTACACCTAGTACTATTGATAGAAAAGATAAAATAAGAAAGTCTTTGCGATTTTTATTCTTAAGAAAGAAGAGTAAAACTCCATAGAAAAGTAAAAAAACTGGCGCTAAGTAATTAAAAAAAGCAAGTTTCACTAAAAAGAATAAAGTAAAAATAATTACTAAAACTCCTATAGAAAACTTCTTAAATACAGTTTTTGTATTTACATTCCATAGCATATTGTCTAATTTTTTAGAAGTTTTTTTTGCTTTAAAATATATTGTG
>CAYWOM010000141.1:0-5296 GCA_964459905.1 uncultured Polaribacter sp.
GCAAGATAATGTTGTTTCTTTCTTTGAAGCTATTGCAAGAGTGAATGTAGGTTTACCAATAATAGATACAGAATTAAATTCTAAAATTGGTTGGCAATTTTTATTTACAATGAAACAAAATGAGATGTTTGTTTTTCCTTCGGATGGTTTTAATCCGATGGAAATTGATGCAATAGATAAAATAAAATTGAAAGAAATTAGCAAAAATCTTTTTAGAGTTCAGAAATTTTCAAGAGTTGAATATGGAAATTCAACTATTAGAGATTATGTTTTTAGACATCATTTAGAAACACAAATTAATGATAAAAAAGAATTAAAAGGTAAATCTTTTGTCGTTTGTAAAAGTTTAAAATTATTTGATAGAATTGTAAAAGTAAGGATTAATCATATTGGAAACATTGTTCAAATAGGCGAATACTAACATGATGATCCTATGCTAAAAAGAACCATTTACATCGGCAATCCCGCGTATTTGCAACTAAAACAACAGCAATTAGTTGTGCAAGAGCCAGAAACTAAAGAAATAAAAGGAACCGTGCCTATAGAAGACATTGCTTTATTAATGCTAGACCATTACCAAATAACCCTTAGCAATCAGCTTTTAATAAAATTGCAAGGCAATAATGTAGCGGTGGTTAGTTGCGATGCCCATCATTTACCTTTGGGCGTCATGTTGCCCTTGTATGGGCATAGCCAATATTCTGAACGAATACAATACCAATTGGCAGCCTCTGAGCCTTTAAAAAAGCAATTATGGAAACAAACGGTAGAGCAAAAAATTGCCAATCAAGAAGCTGTATTGCAATTATACGATAAAGTATGGGCCCCTTTAACAGCGTATAAACAAACTGTAAAAAGTGGCGATAGTACCAATAGAGAAGGTATGGCAGCGCAATATTATTGGAAACATTTATTTAATAATTTTGCCAGACAACGTTATGGAGAAGCGCCCAATAATTTACTAAATTTTGGCTATGCTGTTTTAAGAAGTATGGTGGCAAGAGCTATAGTTAGTAGCGGAATGTTACCCGTTTTAGGTTTGTTTCATAAAAACAAATACAATGCGTATTGTTTGGCAGATGATATTATGGAACCCTACAGGCCTTTTGTAGACAAATTGGTTTTTAATTATGTACATAGTTCTAAAGATAACTTAAAATTAACACAACAAGCAAAAGCACACATACTAACCATAGCCACGCAAGATGTTTGTATAGATGGCTTAGTTAGACCTTTGTTTGTGGCAATTACCACCACAACAGCAAGTTTGTATAAGTGTTTTACGGGCGAATTACGGCAAATTAAATATCCAGAATTAGATTAAAATCTAAATGACAACAAACAGATATAGCGGCTATAGAATTATGTGGGTATTAGTTTTTTTTGATTTACCAACGGCGACCAAGAAAGAACGAAAGGCGGCAAGTTTATTTCGCAAAAAATTAATTGACGATGGCTTTACCATGTTTCAATTTTCTATTTATTTACGGCATTGCCCAAGTAGAGAAAACGCCAAAGTACATACAAAACGTGTAAAAATTAGTTTGCCAAGCCATGGTAAAGTGTGTATTTTAGAAATTACCGACAAACAGTTTGGTAATATGGAACTTTTTCATGGCATTAACGAAGTAAATTTACCACAGCCCACACAGCAATTGCAATTATTTTAAGGCTTAGAATAAAAAAAAAGGAGAATTCTTTGTGCCAACCGACTTAGAGCACCCGTTTTTTGATTCCAAAAAAGGAATCCCAAAGTATTGATTTTACTCAACATTTTGGGATTGACCTTGTGAATTCTCACGTAAAAATACAATTTGAAATCAATTCACAACGTATCTCCTATTGTTAATGAATATGAATAACTTGTGAATTCTCACGTAAAAATACAATTTGAAATCAATTCACAACAATTGTGCAATAGTTTTATTTGGTTCACAACTTGTGAATTCTCACGTAAAAATACAATTTGAAATCAATTCACAACAGTTTTAATATTGATGTTGAAGATAACACACTTGTGAATTCTCACGTAAAAATACAATTTGAAATCAATTCACAACTCTGAATCTGCTTTAGGGAATCTTCTTTTTCTTGTGAATTCTCACGTAAAAATACAATTTGAAATCAATTCACAACAAAAGTCATATCATCTAATTCTACTTCTTTCTTGTGAATTCTCACGTAAAAATACAATTTGAAATCAATTCACAACCTTACGTCTTCGTGAGGGTGTACATCTTTGCTTGTGAATTCTCACGTAAAAATACAATTTGAAATCAATTCACAACACAATTATTTGATTTAATAAAAACGTTAAACTTGTGAATTCTCACGTAAAAATACAATTTGAAATCAATTCACAACGGCATAAGGTTTACGATTATACTTTTATAACTTGTGAATTCTCACGTAAAAATACAATTTGAAATCAATTCACAACGGAGTTTACAGCACGATATATTTACAGAGTCTTGTGAATTCTCACGTAAAAATACAATTTGAAATCAATTCACAACAGATAAATCTTCTGGTAAAATTACAGTTGTCTTGTGAATTCTCACGTAAAAATACAATTTGAAATCAATTCACAACTGTTTCGTATTGTTGGTTAAATTTTAAAGACTTGTGAATTCTCACGTAAAAATACAATTTGAAATCAATTCACAACCGATAGAGCAAAAGCAACACCAAGCAAACCCTTGTGAATTCTCACGTAAAAATACAATTTGAAATCAATCAATTAATTACAACCATTAACGCTACTTTTTAATTAATAAATAATTTTTTGAAGCGTTTTAATTCGTTGTATTTTTTTGGAATCAGTTTCTACAAAAGCATCTAGAAAATAAATAGCTTTCGGTTTTTCAAATTTAGAAAGTGTTTCTAGATTTTTAAGATTTTCTACAAGTAAGGTTTTAAAATTTAAAGATTTAAGATTTTCTAACTCAATAATTAAAATGAGTTTTTCGCCTAGTTTTTCATCAATAATTCCTGCAACAAAAAAACGATTGCTAATAATTTTAGATAGCTTTTCTTCAATCTTTTCTGGATGTAATTTTATTCCGCCAGAATTAATAACATTGTCAAAACGGCCTAACCAACCGAAATGTGTATCAGATATTAAGTTAACCACATCATTTGTAAAAATAATTTCTTCGGAAATTTTTGGTGCATCGATTACCAAACAATTTCTTATGTCTTTGTATATTGTAACGTTTGGTAAAGTTGTATAAAAATTTTGCTTAGCGATACTGCCTTGCAATTCCGCAAAATTGTTTAATTTTTTAACAGCAACATGGGTAATTGTTTCCGTCATTCCGTAAGTTGCAAAAATTGCGGTTGTAACCGTTTGTAATTTATCTTTTAGTTGCTTAGAAACAACACCACCACCAACAATTAACGTTTTTATTAAATGGATTTTAGAAATTGAATTTTCTAGTTGCAAAGGCACCATTGCGCAAAAATGGTATGTTTTATTACAATTTTTTAAAGGGAAAGAATCCGATTTAATAATATCTAAATTCCACCCTAAAGTTAAGGCTCTTATGAGCATCATTTTACCTGCAATATATGCCATTGGCAAACACAATAAAGCGGTGGTATTTTCTTTTAAATTAAAAAAACTACCCGTTGCTAATGCCGAGTTTATAACAAACTCTTTTTTTAATAAAATAAGCTTTGGTTTACCTGTAGAACCAGAAGTAAGAACGCTAATTGTAGTACTAGCAGAAAACCAATCTTCTAAAAAAAGCTGAGTTTCTTCAGATAAATTATTTGCATAGGCTAGTAATTCATCAATATTAGTAAATGAATTAGTATTTAATGTAAAGTTTTTATGAAATTTAGTCTGTTCCAATATCGTCTAAAACTCTATAATTTTCTTTTAAATTTAAAGGTATTGTAATTTTACCAGTCAGTTTTTCTTGCCAATTTGTCCAACCATATTTTTTAGAAAAAACCAATAACATTAACGGATATAAAACAAAAACGGGCAAAAACATTTCTACACCAACAGATGGTTCAGAAGTATCTATAAACAAAGCATCTGTCTGAAAAACAGTCCAATCTGTGGTTACAAAAAAGGCAGCAACAATATTATTTATTGCGTGTAAACCCAATGCTAATTCTGTTCCTTCATCCATTAAAGTTATAATACCATAAAAGAAACCAGTACCAATGTAAAACACCATTGCTATTTGCCCTAGCTTTGCAACCTCAGGATTTGCACCATGTAACAACCCAAAAACTACAGAGGTTATTACCAATGGAGTCAACCTAGAGTTAAAGAATGTTATTAGTGATTTATTAAAACTAGAATCAAAAAAAATTGAAAAAGAATTTAATTCAGTTAAAAATATTTGTAGTAAAATTATTGCTGTAAAAACAATTCCCATATCCATTATTTCATAATTGAATTTATTTTTAAGAACAATCATAATCAGCATAGAAATTAAAATATAAATAAAGTAAAAAGGAAATTTTTTATTAGTTGTTGAAATTCCAATACCTTGCATAAAGTATCCTCTAAAAAGTAATTCTTCTAAACTTGTTTGAAAAGGTAAAAATAAAAATGAAATAGCTACTAAAATAAAAAATGGTGTTGCATTAAAATTCCATGTAAAACTTTCTGGTGCTAATAAAATTGAAGCATACGAAAATAGTAAAGCAATAAATCCCCAGAGAAAAAAACCATAAAAAAAACGTTTCCAATCTATTTTTTTTCTACTTGTAATCAAAGAAGTAATGCTTCTTTTATGTATATATTTTACACCTATAAAAAGAAAAATTAATCCTAGAAAAAAAGTAAAAATAATTAAAAAAAGTAATAAATTTTTATCTAAACCTGCGGTCATAAAACTACTTTCTGCAAATTTAGTAAACTCATCTAAATTTTTAGATTTTGCTGCAGCTGCCATTACTAAAGGAATAATACCTAAAACTTGCCAGCCAAAAAAAACTAAAACGATGGTAATTACCCAATGATACCATTCGTTTTTACCTTTATATGCTTGTTGTATAAAATTCATTTTTTAGATATTAAAATTCCATTTTAAGGAATTGTTATAGTGTAAGGCTCCGTTATGTATTTCTAACGGACTTGTAAAATTATTGGTAAATAAACCTCCAGTTCCTAAGCCTTGTGGCAACTTACTTTGTAAAGTAGCTGTAAATTGTGCAATTGCATTTAAACCTACGTTACTTTCTAATGCAGATGTAATCCACCAATCTACATTATTATTTTCAGCAATTTCAATCCATTCTTTACTCCCCGTAAAACCTCCAATTAAACTGGGTT
>CAYWOM010000142.1:0-5272 GCA_964459905.1 uncultured Polaribacter sp.
ATATTTTTAAAGCACCTGTTTTAGCAATGTTATTTGTTGGTGGAATGGTACCTGTTGTATTCTCTGCTTTAGCAATGAATGCTGTTGGAAAGGCTGCTATGGAAATGGTATACGAGGTTAGACGTCAGTTTAAAGAAATTCCAGGAATTATGGAAGGAACAGGAAAACCTGAATACGATAAATGTGTGGCTATTTCTACAAAAGCATCTTTAAAAGAAATGATGTTACCAGGTCTTTTAACTATCGGTTTTCCAATACTTGTTGTATTGGTTGGTAAATTAGTGTATCAAGAAAACAACATGTTAGTTGCCGAAATGTTAGGTGGTTATATGGCGGGCGTTACAGTATCTGGTGTACTTTGGGCAATTTTTCAAAACAACGCAGGTGGTGCTTGGGATAACGCTAAGAAATCTTTTGAAGCTGGTGTAGAAATCAACGGAGTAATGACTTATAAAGGTTCTGAAGCTCACAAAGCTGCGGTAACTGGAGATACTGTTGGAGATCCTTTTAAAGATACTTCTGGCCCATCTATGAATATTTTAATTAAACTTACCTGTTTAATTGGTTTGGTAATTGCACCTATTTTAGGTGGTCATACTACGGATGCAAATCAGGCAGAAGAAATTAAAAAAGAAGTTAAAGTTAATATCAAACAAACTTCTGGAGAGATAGCAACCGCTACTATTACAACTTCTAATACGGTTAATGGTAATTTAACTACCGAAGTTAAAAAAATAGAAGGTACAATTGCAGAAATTGAACAGAAAGCAAATGAAGCTGGAACAATTGTTGCTGTAGATGTTAAAAAAGCGGAATAGTAACTCTTTTTTTTATAAAAATTAAAAAACATCCAATTCTAAAGTTTTAGAATTGGATGTTTTTTAATTTTAAAATATCTTTTCTAATTGATAAAACGTATTAACCTATAAGCCTAGGTAACATATGGTTTAATATTTATAAATTATTTAATTTAAATGGCTTTACTTAAGTTTTAATAAATATTTGGAGCGTTTAATTTATATAATAGCCACTTCTCAAAAAAAAAAAATTAATTGACTAAAAAACATGGCTTAAAATAACTGCAAATGCCTTATCAATAAAAAAAATTAATTAAAACTTTTCCATTCTGTACCATTAAAACCTTCAAATTTTTGGTTATTTGGGTTAAAACGAATAGTACCTGCAGCGTTTGAAGGAGTGGTACCTGAGCCATTATTTATACGATTAGTTACCTTCCGAAAGATGCTGCCACCCGAATTATGAATATCAGATATCTGGTTGTATTGCACAAAACTGTTACCTAAATACGTGCCTTGACTTCTTAATAACATTGGCACAAAGGTTTGGTTTAACCCCAAACCATCATACAATAAATCGTCTGGTAAATTTAAAGTTGTTGCCGTTTTTAAATGCAACTCTGAGCTAAGAAAACTTGCATTTGTATTATTTTGAAATGTTTGCGAAACACTCGTTAAATCTTGTTCTAAACCGTATAAGAACCATCTTATATTTACCCAACCATTTAAACTACCATCAGTAATTTCTATGTTCCAGTAATCTGCAGCTCCAAAAAAGCCTTCACCTTCAGATGCATAAGTGTTTTGAAACACACTTAAACCATTCTCGCATGCACTTCTTAAAGTAATTTCTGGTTCAAAATCGGCTGTATTTGCTCCATTACCTGTTGGCTTATGCTCTATCGCAAATAAATAACCTGTTCCTGTATATCCTCCAGGCGCATAATAAGACCAACCATTATTTTGGGTTATTTTCTCTAAATTACAATTGTTATACACCCTTAAATTACCTAATCGCAGCGCGTAATCTGTTATTGTTGTCGCTGAGTTTGTATTGCTAAATTTAAACCCAATGATGCTTAATTCTCTACCAGCATAAGCACCTAGACTAACTATTTTCTTGGTCCAATTTGTACTTGTAGTCATTGAAAGATTTATCTCTATGGGTGTAGTTGGTGCGTCTGCAAAAGTTAATTGTAAAATTAATTCTGAATTTTGCAGTAGTTCATAATTATAAATAACATCAATTTTACTTTGTTCCGTAATGGGTAATTGTGTTTTATAAAGTTTTAAATCTTTACTTGTTCCGGCAGCTAATTCTCCTTCTATTTTTAAAGAACTACCACCGTTGTATGCTTTATCAAAATCCCAACTGGCAGACATTGATGTGTCTGAAAATGCAAATTGCCAGGTTGGTAATATATCTTGGCTATTCATACTATGCCATTTAGAATTGCTAATCTCTACTCCTTCATTAAATTTTTTAAACCCATGCCCTGTATTAAAATTTGTCTCAAAAGGTATTGTGTTTATTGTTGAAGCTGCAGGAACCCAATTAGAATACCCCTTAAACCCTGTATTATCTTCTAATCTTGGGTTTCTATTTGCACCAGCAAACATATGACGTTCTTGACTGTAAAAGTTCTTATAATCATTTTCATCTGATTGAAAATTACTATACTGAGAATTTCTAAAAACAATATCTGGCACAAACAAGCCTAATGATGTATTTGGGGTTGTAGCATTTTGATGAATATCTGACATCCAAGTATTACCACCGGTTTCAAAATTTGATTGCGATCTACCAGGCCATAAATCTACCCCTGTAAAAACATCATATGCGCTCCGAGAAACAGAATTTGCAATTGCATTAGAATTTCTTGGATAAGAAGCGTTAGGCCAGAAAAAATTAATAAAAATATTACTGCTCATTCTTTTATCAAAACCATTAGATGGATTGTTATCTGTATCATCCTGTAAAAAAGGCAGATTATTAGAATTTAACTGATCTTGCCAATCTACTCTCCCATTTAACAGCATGGCATCGTACCAAAAAACTTCTTTATTTAACGCCTCTACCGCCAATGTTAAGTCTCCTAAAAACTGATGCATTAAACTACCCGTTGAAGCATCTGTATTTGTTTCTTGGTTAATAAACCAACCATCGAAATTGTAGTATTGCATCATGTTAATTAATCGTGGGATGGCCACAAAATTACCATTGGCATCTTGCTCTAAAAAGTTAAGCAAAGTTGCTGTAGACCCCCCAAAAGTTGTTGGCGCAAAAAAAACATTACCAAAAACTTGCACACCATTTTTATGAGCTGTGTTTACCCAAGGAGCAGATGGTATTTGCACCGTTTGGCTGGCTGTACCGCCAAACCACACCAATTTATCTATATAGGCCCAATGCGTAAAATTATATAAATTAAATCTATTTTCCTCACCCGAGTAATTGGCAAGATTATTCATACCATCTGGTAGATAGGCAATTTCTAAATTATTATTTAAATTGGTATTAAGTTGTGTAGCAACATTAATAAAACGTGTTGCCAAAGGCTCCGTAGCAATTAAATTTGTATTGGCTGTAGGCCCAGATTGTGTCCAGTCTTTTAACTCGTTTACGGTTAAAATATATTGTGAAAAAACAGCATTAGTTATAAAGAAAAAGAAAAGAAAAGAAGATTTTAACATTTTTATGTGTTTTAAGTGTTTTAAGTGTTTTATTTAATTCTCAGATATAGCTCATAAATGCACCTTTTAGGCTTAAGATATTCGCTTATATTTTTCAGTTAACGCTTTTTTTTTAGCTTGTTGCCAACAACGTGTATCATTAACAACTAATGTATCTCGTTTGTATTTAAAGTGACTGTAATAGATATTTTTCTGTGAAATTCTGCTTAAATTTAAAAGTATTCACATCTTATATTTATAATTAAGAGAAACAAATCTTATGTATTATTACCGCTTACAGATATATAAATTATTTTTTAATTAAAATCTACCCATTGGCTACCATTCCAACCTTGAAATTTATTTAGATCATTGTTATAACGTATAATACCTGCATCATTTACGCCCAGTGTTTGTGATGTTTGTAATGCAGAATCATTGCCAAACAAAGTAAACGTACCTGTATCTGAGGTATTTGCATTATCTACAGAGATTAAATACGTTTGCCCAATAACTAAATTGTCTATTGTTAAGTATGCTGTAGTTGTTGTAGTTTGTGCACAAGAAATTTCTGTATTTGCAGTGCTATCCCAAAGGCTTAACACGGGGTTTTGCAGCGTTCCAAAAGTTGTGCCAGACAATATAAACAATGATTGGTTAGCATTGGTTGCTGTAAATTGAAACCATACATTGTTTTTTGGCGCACCACTTGCACAACTTGTACTAGTACCATCTGGTGTGGCAGAAACTGTTGTGTACTGGGCGTTTGATGATGCATAGCTAGAAGATGTTATTGTAATTGCACTTGCACTTGCATCATGAATGTCTGAAGCAGCTGATGGTATTACAAGATCTGCACTCCATAAGCCTCTACCATAAGTTGCTGTATAAATTTTATTATTCGATAAATTAATTTCAATTTCTCCTGTTTGAACATTTGGTAAATTATTTACACAATTTGTCCAATTTGTGGCATTATCTGTTAAGTAATAGATTCCGTGGTTCATGCCTAAATATAATACATCATTAACTGCATGGTTATACCACACTAAAGACAAAGCACTAAAATCTGGTAAATCTAACTTTTTAGCAGTCCAAGAGTTACCACCATCTAAAGAAAGATAAATTTTATCTGCACTTGTAGTAGCTATTGCAATTTTATTTGGGTTTGTTGGGTGTATGGCAATGCTATTTATGCTACCAGAAAATCCGCTAAGGGTTGTCCAATTTGTTGCTCCACCATCAGTAGTTTTTAATAAATTGCTATCATAGGCAGCATACATAATTTGGTTGTTTGATGGTGCTATTTTAAGATGATCTAAATTGTCTCCAAAATCTTGAGAAATGGAGGTCCAGGTTAATCCTTGGAAAAAACCAGGAAACCAATAAGACACCTCGCCTTTATACACCTTATCATACCCTGTATAAATTACGTTAGATGTTGTAGGGTCTTGCTCAAATGGTGTTACCCAATTTCCTCTTTTGTTTTCTGGTTCTGATAGCCCCGTATAAGCAGTATCATTGCCACCATTTGTAGATATATATAGTTCTCCAAATTGCGAAGTGCCAAACAAATAGTTGCTATTATTTTTATCTACAAAAGACTCCATACCATCTGCACCTAACCAGTCTAACCAATTACCAGATGTGGTGTAAACACCTGTACCGTTATCTTGCGAACCAGCGGTAACAATTTCTGGATTGGTTTGGCTAACGCCCATTTTATAAAATTGGCGTATGCCTAAGCCCGTACTTAAATTTGTATAATAACTACTATTAACGGTTTGCGGATTGTTTGCAAC
>CAYWOM010000143.1:0-5267 GCA_964459905.1 uncultured Polaribacter sp.
AATGGCACAAATGTTATTTAGACCTTTGCGTCAAATTGCAGATAAATTTAACCAACTGCAAATGGGTATTGTTTCTGGAGAACGTGTTTTTAAAGTAATAGATACCCAAAGTTCTATTGCAAAAAACGGAACAATTAAAGCAGCAAATTTAAAAGGAAATATTAATTTTAAAGATGTACGTTTTAGTTATTTAAAAGACGAAGAAGTTTTAAAAGGAATTTCTTTGGATGTAAAAAGCGGACAAACGGTTGCTATCGTTGGTGCTACAGGAGCAGGAAAATCTACCATTATTAATTTAATTAATCGTTTTTATGAAATTGATAGTGGAAGCATTTGTGTAGATACTATTTCTATTGATGATTATACGATAGAAAGTTTAAGAGATCAAGTAGCAATTGTATTACAAGATGTGTTTTTATTCTCAGATTCAATTTTAAATAATATAACTTTAAAAAATAAAAATATTACGGAAGAAGAAGTAATACAAGCGGCTAAACAAATAGGAATACACGATTTTATTTTAACTCTTCCCGGCGGTTATCAATACAATGTAAAAGAACGTGGTGCCATGTTATCTTCTGGTCAAAGACAATTAATTGCATTTTTAAGAGCCTATGTTAGTAAGCCAAGTATTTTAATTTTAGATGAAGCAACATCATCTGTAGATGCAAATGCAGAACAAATGATACAGTACGCCACAGAAACCATTACAAAAGGAAGAACTTCTATTGTAATAGCACATAGATTAGCAACTATTAAAAAAGCCGATAAAATTATTGTAATGCATAAAGGTTTAATTGTAGAAGAAGGAACGCATCAAGAATTGCTAGAAAAACAAGACGGTTATTATAAAAATTTATACGACAAACAGTTTAGTTTAGAAAAAGCTTCATAGATTATTTAACAAATTTTTAGATATATCTATTTTTTAGACTAAATTTGCAATTCAATCTAAAAATAAAAAAATGAAAAAAGTAATTTTATCTGTAATGGTAGCAGGAACGTTATTAGCAACAGGATGTAAAAAAGCAGCAGAAGCTGGTAAAGACATGAAAGATGCTACAGTTGAGGCAGCAAACACAGCAGCAGATGCAACTAAAGATGCAGCAACTACTGTTGTAGATGGTGCAAAAGACGCAGCAAACACAGCTGTAGATGGTGCAAAAAATATGGCTGATAAAGCAACTAGTGTTGTAGAATCTGCAATAGGTGGTGTTTCTATTCCTGAATTCAAAAATCCAGAAGTAACAAAACACTTACAGTCTTATGCTACTTACGCCAAAGATTATATTGCCGCAAAAGGTGATGTATTAAAAAGTGCAAAACTTGCAAAGCAAGGTGTTTCATTAGCAACTAAAGGAAAAGAATTATTAGGTTCTTTAGATGCAGAAAGCGCTACAAAGTTTAAAAGTGTTATGAATGCTATTCAGTCTAAAATGGCACCAGCTAAGTAATTTAAAAATTATTTTTTAAATATAAAGGTTCTCTATTTTAGAGAACCTTTATTTATTACATTAAATCCTTTTTTAGTTTTTCATTAAGCTCTTTAAAATTAGAATACAGCTCAAAACCACCATCTTTTATATAGGAAATCTCGCCGGTTTCTTCTGAAACCAACAAACAAACAGCATCTGTTTTTTCTGATACACCAATAGCTGCTCTGTGCCTTAAACCAAATCTTGCCGGAATTCTTGTGCTATCAGAAATTGGTAAAACAACTCTTGTTGCAACAATAAAATTATCTCTAATAATTAAAGCACCGTCGTGTAGTGGACTATTTTTATAAAAGATGCTTTGTAAAATGGCCTCATTTACAAGGGCATTCATTCTATCGCCAGTATTAATTAAAAAATCTAGACTATTGGTACGTTCAATAACAATTAAAGCACCAGTTTTAGTTTTTGATAGGTTTTTGCAAGCCTCTAAAATTATATCGGTATCAATTTCAGAACTAATTTCTGTTTGTAAAAACTTTAATTGTTTTAAAAAACTACGTTTGTTGGTAAAATTTGAAGTACCAATCATTAATAGAAATTTACGAATTTCTTGCTGAAAAACAATAATTAAAGCAACTACACCACCACCTAAAAGGGTGCCTAAAATGCCGCTTAACATTTGCATTTTAAGGGCTTCTGTAATTTTCCAGATAACAAAAACAATAGCAATACCAATAACAATATTTATAGCAACAGTACCTTTTAAAAGTTTGTAAATATAATAGAGTAGTGTTGCTACTAATACTATATCTATAACATCTAAAGGAGAAAACTCAATAAAATCGAACATAAATACTTACTCATTTTAGGCTAAAGTACTAATAAATTTACTCACAACAATATCTATTATTTAAATCGGGATCCGACAATAGTAACGGATATTTTTCTCTGATGAATCTTATTTTTTCTTGAAGATTTTTATTGCTATTATTCGATTTTTTATAGTTTATTTGAACTTAGCCTTAATAATTAATTTTTTTTTCGATGAATATCGAAAAGGTTTATTAAAGAATAGGGTTACTCATTTAAGTCGAATTATATTTAGCTGATTTATAGTTTGTTGGATTTGTTTTACACATCCTTATAAGTAAATTTTCTAAGATGTTTTCTCTAAAATTAAGTCTATTTAATCTGTAAAAATACTCTTGAATGTATTGATTTATATACTCTTTCTCACAATATAAATGAACACCTCTTAGCCAATTTTTAAAATTTCTTATCTAAAAATATAACATCTTAAAATTTTCACCCTTATTAGATAATATCTGTGTCAAATTAAGGAAGTTTTTCTTTAAGGGTTTGTACCCAGACCAATGGTCTGTAACAATATTAGCGTCTGATTTTATATGTGTTTAAAATATTGGGCTTAGTGATTTACAACTATAATCTTCAATCACTTTCGCATATCCTCTGTCAGGTTTTCCATCTCTGTTTTCAATGGTAATTACCACTCTAATTTTCGTAGCTGATTTACTACGTCCTTGTTCTCTTTTTTTTGGTGTCCCTATCTCAAATTCATCTACATAAACTTCTTTTTCTAACGGATATTTCTCACTACTTTCATAGCTTATTGTACTTTTCGTCGAAACAACCAAGCTGTCATCTGTTTAACACCATGCCTTTCCGCCAGCTAAATACTATTTTCTCCTTTATTACTTGTAGCAATATCATATGCCATTTCAAAGACTTCTACAATACCAAACTTAACTTTATGGAACAAGGTGTTCGCTGTTGAAATTCATCATATCCGCATTTAGTACATCGTTTATTAAGCTCTTTTTTTACCTTTTGAAAACTTAGTGTTTTTACACTTAAAACAAGAAAAATAAGCTGCCCATTTTACAGAAGATAAAAATGATAAAATAATTTTTCTTTTCCAAATTTAGCATAAAACTCTTTGAGATGGTTCTTTTAATATTTTCATCGTTTCTCTTTTTATAAAAACATGAAATTTTCTTGGAAAAGAAAAAAATAATAAGATTTAAAGGGGTAACCCTATAAATTAATATAAAAATAACAATTAATTACAGCCACATTTAATAGCTAACAAAAGGCGCCTTAATAACCTATTAAATTTCATACAATAAAGTTAAGGGTAATCGTAAATTTTCTATTACCAATGTACTAGTTACTTTGTGTGTTGTAGTATCTAGGTTACTAGTCTCATAAGTTTTAAAAACAACAATTCTAAAAAAGAAACTCCTGTTTTAAATTTAAATGTTTAATTTTTACAAATACTCGTTATTTTATGCTCATATATAATACTTATATAATACTTTTACAAAAAAATTACACTAATGTGTATTTTTGTAATAAAAAAATAGTATTTACAAAACTAACTTTTTCTCCCTTATGGATAAATTAAATGTTCTTATTTTAGATGATCATATTGAAAATATAGATTTATTAAAGTTGTATATCAATAAATACAACAAAACTATCGATAGTATTTACACTGCTACTACTATAGAACAAGCAACAGCACTCTATTTAGAGCACGAGCCAGATATTTTACTTTTAGATGTAGAATTAGGTAATGGTAAAACCTCTTTTGCACTGTTGGAAAAAATCCCTTATCATACCGCAGAAATTATTTTTATTACTTCGCACAAAGAGTACGCGGTTAAAGCCATTAACACCAGTAATGTGGGTTCTTATTTAGTAAAACCTGTTAAGCCAGAAGAACTTATTGAGGCAATAGCTAAAGCAGAAAAAAAAATAACTACTAAAGAAATTATCAATAATAACAACGTAACAGACACAACTAAAAGTTACAATATATTAGGAATAGCTACCGTAGATGAAGTAGCGCTTATTAAACAAGAGAATATTGTATATCTAGAGGCAGATGGTAGGTATACTACTTTCTATTTAAAAGATGGTAGCAGTATAACAGCTGCTAGAAATATTGGAAAGTATATAGAATTGTTAGACCCTGCTGTTTTTTTTAGAATTCATCATAAATATGTAGTCAATATCAATTTGGCTATTAGTATTAATAGAGCAAATGGCACGTACTGCCAAATCTTAAACAATAAAACATTGCCTATTGCAAAGCGCAGAACAGAAGCACTTAATAAGTTTATTAAGGCAAAATAAGAAAGCAGTATTTTGTTTACTGCTCACATAAAAAAATAGCTTAGAGGTTTCTTTAAGCTATTTTTTTATGTCCTATTTTTAACTATAAATAGGTTTGTTATACGTATGCTGTTCTTTGTAGGTGTTTTTCATTTATATGTTTTTAAAATACAATTATGTATTAATAATTGCACTTGCTCAATTACTGTATATCAATTATGGGTTGTATATGCTTACTGTAAAAATATAGATACGTTTATTACATGGTGTTTTTGCATGTGTACAATAGCTTGTATTTTTGTGAGTAGAAACGGTTTAAAGCCTGGGTATTTAAATTAACTAAATGTTATAACAATGTTTTTTTTTAAAAAATCACAGTGTTTACTGTAATTATATATGGCACATTAAATAAGAAAATTAAGTTAGCATAGAATACCTAAAACAAGATAAAGCAATTTTACAAATCCTATTGTAATTGAATTTAAATACTTTAAATACACAACCCCTAAAAGAAAATAATTTCTTTTACATATGTAAAAAATACATATGTTTTTTGTTGTGTTCTTTTTGTTTTTTTACTGCCTTACATTCTCAAAAGAATACTACAGGTATTTATCTAGCATCAAATGCAAAGGTGGTAGGGTTAAAAAATATTTTCACTAAAGCATATCAGCCAAATAGTATAAAAGTTTT
>CAYWOM010000144.1:0-5235 GCA_964459905.1 uncultured Polaribacter sp.
ATAGCTTTTAGCAAATCTCTGTTATAAGGTTGTTTTTTGATTGTATGACTAAAGAAAAAATATTTTTTATTAGCAATTAAGGCATCAATAGGTACTTCTTTTACACCTATAAGAATTTCACAATCTAACATGTCTGCAACAACTTCAAAACCTTCATTTTGGTATGCTTTGTCATTAAAAACCCTTATTGGCGAGCTTTCAACTTTCATTTTAACCTCTGGAAATTGTTCTTTTAATTCCTTTAATTTTTTTGGAGAAAAAACAACTCTTCTATCTGGTGGATTTTTACGTTCTTTTAGAATGCCAAACTTCATAAATTTTTTATTTTTTTGATGCTGAAACCGGTTTTGTATAAATGGTATAATATTTGCTCGAAGATATTAGAATTTATAACGATAAACAACTGTATTTTTTTATACTTTTGCAATCTACTTTTTTTATGACAGTATTTATTTACTAACATAATGGGGACGACTGGTTTTGACAGCAAGGACAGTGAATTTGTAAGCATACCGAGTTATGAAATAACACTCGTTAAACCTAATTTCAACTTTTTAAACGGCGAAGATAACTACGCTTTAGCTGCATAATCCGAATTATAGTAGGATTGGCCTCGGCACACTAGGTGTGCAAGCTTTATGTCCACGAACAGCCTTGGTTTACGGCGTTTCACTTTTGGATATCGTAAAAGTAAACATAGAAAACTTGATGCTTTAGCAGGTTTTTGAAACTAAAGAAGATAAGTTTATGGTGGATTGTTCTTAATCAGCCCTAAATCGAAAATTAAGAAAGAACTAAGTATGTAGAAAGCTTTTTGGCTGCTTGTTTGGACCCGAGTTCGATTCTCGGCGTCTCCACAACAAAAAACCTCAGCTATTTTAAAATAGCTGAGGTTTTTATATAAAATAAATATTTTTTTACAACTCTAACAAGCCATTTGTTTTAGAAACTCCGGCTGCAGATGCTTGCATGTGAGCTTTTTCAGCATCATTTAGGTTAATCTCTACTATTTTTTCAATTCCGTTTTTACCTAAAACAACCGGAACTCCAATACATAAATCATTTAAACCATATTCGCCTTCTAATAAAACAGAACAAGGAAATATTTTCTTTTGATCGCAAGCAATTGCTTGAACTAATCCAGAAACTGCTGCTCCTGGTGCATACCAAGCAGAAGTACCTAATAAGCCTGTAAGTGTTGCTCCACCAACTTTAGTGTCTTGTAAAACTTGTGCTAATCTTTCTTCAGAAATAAATTCTGAAACTGGCACAGAATTTCTTGTTGCCAAACGCGTTAATGGCACCATTCCTTTGTCTGAATGCCCACCAATTACCATGCCATCTACATCAGAAATAGGAGCTTCTAAAGCTTCTGCCAATCTGTATTTAAAACGAGCAGAATCTAAAGCACCACCCATTCCAATAATTCTATTTTTAGGTAAACCTGTAGTTTTATGCACTAAATAAGTCATGGTATCCATAGGATTAGAAACCACTATAATAATAGTGTTTGGAGAATGTTCTATTAAGCTTGCAGAAACCATTTTTACAATTCCAGCGTTAATGCCTATTAATTCTTCACGTGTCATTCCTGGTTTTCTTGGAATTCCAGAAGTAATCACGCAAATATTAGATTTTGCAGTTTTAGAATAGTCACTTGTACTTCCTGTAATTTTAGTATCAAAACCATTTAAAGAAGCGGTTTGCATTAGATCCATTGCTTTTCCTTCTGCATATCCTTCTTTAATATCTAACAACACAACTTCAGAAGCAAAATTTTTAATTGCAATATATTCTGCACAACTTGCTCCAACTGCTCCTGCTCCAACTACGGTAATTTTCATATTTTCTATTTTTGATTTATTTTAATAATTTCTGTCGCTAAAATACACTTTTTAGGTACTTTTTTAGTTAATTAAAAGCAAAAAAGAGGTTGCCTAAAAAATAATTTTTAGGCAACCTCTTTAAAATAAAAAGCAAATTTTACACATCTATATTTGCATACTTTGCATTTCGTTCTATAAAATCTCTTCTTGGTGGTACTTCATCTCCCATTAGCATAGAAAAAACTCTGTCTGCTTCTGCTGGGCTATCTATAACTACTTTTCGTAAGGTTCTAAACTCAGGATTCATTGTAGTGTCCCACAACTGTTCTGCGTTCATCTCTCCAAGACCTTTATATCTTTGAATATTTACACCACCACCAAATTTTTGTGCAATTAAATCTCGCTGATTGTCATCCCAAGCATATTCTCTTTTTTGCCCTTTTTTTACTAAATATAAAGGAGGTGTTGCAATATAAATATACCCTTGCTCTACCATTTCTTTCATATATCTAAAGAAAAACGTTAATATTAAAGTGGCAATATGCGATCCATCTACATCGGCATCACACATAATAACTACTTTATGATATCTTACTTTTGATAAATTTAATGCTCTTGGGTCTTCTTCTGTTCCAATAGAAACACCCAAAGCTGTAAACATATTTTTTATTTCCTCGTTTTCAAAAACCTTATGCTGCATGGCTTTTTCAACATTTAAGATCTTTCCACGAAGTGGTAAAATTGCTTGAAAATTACGATCTCTACCTTGTTTTGCGGTTCCACCTGCCGAATCTCCCTCAACTAAGAAAATTTCGCATTGTGCTGGGTCTGTTTCAGAGCAATCGGATAATTTACCAGGTAAACCACCAATAGACATTACCGTTTTACGTTGCACCATTTCTCTGGCTTTACGTGCTGCGTGTCTAGCGGTTGCTGCTAAAATTACTTTCTGAACAATAATTTTTGCATCATTCGGATTTTCTTCTAAATAATCAGTTAACATTTCTGAAACCGCTTGCGATACCGCAGAAGTAACTTCTCTGTTTCCTAATTTTGTTTTTGTTTGTCCTTCAAATTGTGGTTCTGCAACTTTTACAGATATAATGGCTGTTAAACCTTCTCTAAAATCATCTCCAGCAATTTCGAATTTTACATTTTTAAGCAAACCAGAGTTGTCTGCATACTTTTTTAAAGTACCTGTTAAACCTCTTCTAAATCCAGATAAATGAGTTCCTCCTTCATGCGTATTAATATTGTTTACATACGAATGCAAATTTTCTGCATACGATGTATTATACACCATAGCAACTTCTACCGGAATGCCATTTTTCTCGCCTTCCATAGAAATTACGTTTGCCGTTAATTGCTCACGCGTAGAATCTAAATACTCAATAAATTCTGGTAACCCTTTTGTAGAATGGAAGGTTTCGGTAACATGATTTCCTTCATCATCGGTAACACGCTTGTCTGTTAAGGTAATAGTTATTCCTTTATTTAGATAAGACAATTCACGCATACGTGTTGCCAACGTTTCGTAATTATATTCTGTTGTTTGAGTAAAAATAGATTTGTCTGGCGAAAAAGTAACAATAGTTCCTGTAAAATCTGATTCTCCGATCGTTTTTACGGGATATAATGTTTTTCCTTTAGAATATTCTTGTTGCCAAACCTTACCTTCTTTATGTACAGTTGCAGTTAAGTGTTCAGACAGTGCGTTTACACAACTTACACCAACACCATGTAAACCACCAGAAACTTTATAAGAATCTTTGTCGAATTTACCACCAGCACCAATTTTGGTCATTACTACTTGTAATGCAGAAACGCCTTCTTTTTTATGAATTCCAACCGGAATTCCACGTCCGTTATCTTTGGTAGTAACAGAATTATCTTCGTTTATTGTAACATTAATAGTATCACAATAACCACCCATTGCTTCATCTATAGAATTGTCTACAACTTCATATACTAAATGATGTAAACCACGTACACCAACGTCTCCAATATACATAGATGGACGCATTCTTACATGCTCCATTCCTTCTAATGCCTGAATACTGGAGGCATCATAATTATTTTTCTTGTCTTCGCTCATTATTTAAGTGAATTATTTATTTTTAGGTTGATGATATTCGTTTTTAAAACAAACTTGTAAAAAACCAAATCTACGATTTTAAAATCGATTTTAAGGTGTTTTTATCAATTGATGTAATAAATTACAAGTATTTATTAAATCATTAAAAACCCATTAAAAAGCTTTTAAATAGGTTTAAAATTCATTTTTAGTTTTTAGTTCTAATTTTTTGAAATTAGAAATTAAAGAATTGCTTACATCTTAAATTTTTGGTTTTATACATTTTTAAATCTTAGCTGTTTTGGCATAATTAAACCTAATTACCTATATTAATTGCATAGTTTGTTGAAGTAACAAATTTGCGTTAGGGATTAAAGTGGAAATCCTTTTGCCTTTTTTAGGCAAAAGATTGTAGCGGAAAGCCCGACCTTTAGGGAACGCCCAAAAATAAATAAACAAATTTAAACGGAATATTCTCATGTAATTAATCTGGTTTTTTGCCATATTAACAATTAAATGCTCTTATTTTAAAAAATAGTGCAAAGCTCTTATAAAAACTTAAAAAAGAAGAATCTATGAGTGTTTTTCTACATATATTTGCTCGCATAAGTTTTAATATGATAGCTAATAACAACAATTGTAATTTTAATAATCCTAATTTATAGGACGGAAGGTTGTTGTTTAGAAATATATGAAGCCTTCCAAAATTTGGAAGGCTTTTTTTTGAATCTAAAATTAAAGAAATGAGTAAAATAATGACTGTAGACATTTTGTCTAGTATTAAAGGAGCAAAACCATCGGAATCGGTGGATAAATTATTTGATGTAATTAAAAATGCAAATGAAAATAATAATGCTGGTAATACTATTCATAAGAATGTGGTTTCTTTAGATGATTTAAGAGAAGATATTGTTATTGAAAGTTCGGTTATTGAAAAACAAATTATTAAAGAGAACTTTCCGAAAGAGAAAAATGGATTTTTAGTGGTTGCTAAAGTGATAGAAGATTAGAAAATAGTTGTTAGTTTTTGGTTGTTAGTAAATAGCAACGAAACTGAAAAATAATATATATGAGTCAGATTAGAAAAATACATACTCAATTAATAAATAAAGAGATTTCTTGTACAAGTTTGGTGCAAGTAAAACTAGATTTATTAAAACAAAACACGCATAATACAGTCAATTCTTTATTAGATGAAACTGCTTTAGAATTAGCTGCAAAAGTGGATGCTAAAATTGCAAACGGAGAAAAAATTGGTTTGTTAGAAGGAATTCCATTCGGAATTAAAGATGTGTATATGGTACAAGGAACCTATACAACTGCTAGTTCAGATTT
>CAYWOM010000145.1:0-5232 GCA_964459905.1 uncultured Polaribacter sp.
AATAGAAATAAATCCACCCAAACCTTTATAAGCACCTGTACTAGGATTAAAAATTTTCTTTAATTGTTTTACATAATCTGTTAATGTTTTCCAAGATTTATTCCATCCAGCAGGTATTGCTTCAGCAAAAGAATATTCTATGTTTTCTAAACTATAATAGTTTAGTTTCTCTAAATCTTTAAAAGATAACTGACCTATACCAACCCCTATTTTACCTTTATCGGTAATTTTTACAGAAACTTCTTTTGTTTCGTTACCTCTTTTAACAGTTATTAAAACATCTTGATTTTTAAATTTATCTAATTCAGCTTGGGCTTCATCAAAATATTTAATAGTATTTCCATTAATAGCAACAACAATATCTTTAGATTTTAAATCGGCATTAATATTTGGCGATCCGTCAGAAATACCTGCAATTACAAAAGGAAGTCTTGGACGAAGAATAACACCAGCATTTTTGTCTCTGTCAACTAATTTAGATATAAAATCAATAGGAATTTCTTTGTTTATAACCTGGCCATTTCGTTCAATTTTGTAGTTATTTCCATTGACAAAACCGAGCGTTAATTCAGAGAATTTTTTTATTTTTTCTCCATCAATACTTAAAACTTTATCACCGTTTTGTAATCCTAAATCAATCGCCAAAGAATCTTGTACCCAAACACCATCAGTTAAGTTTTCATTTGGCAAGTATTTTTCACCATAAGTGTACATTAACATTATGTAGATAAATATTCCCAACACAAAATTCACAAACACACCACCCAACATAATAATTAAACGTTGCCATGCTGGTTTCGATCTAAATTCCCAAGGCTGTGGTGGTAAAGCCATTTGTTCTGTATCCATACTTTCATCAATCATTCCGGCAATTTTTACATAACCACCTAACGGAATCCAGCCAATACCATATACGGTATCGCCTATTTTTTTCTTAAAAATAGAAAACTTATAATCGAAGAATAGGTAGAATTTTTCTACTTTAATTTTAAACAATTTGGCAGGGATAAAGTGCCCCAATTCATGCAAAACAATTAATAATGATAAACTTAAAATAAATTGTGATGCTTTTATTAATATTTCCATGCAGCGTTAAATCTTAATTTAAAAACGCACAAATGTACATTTTTAAAGAGAGGTGTAAAAGAACTATTAGCGCTTGATTTTTATTTTAACAAATATTTTAGAATAATCTATTATAAATCTGCTTTATAAACGGTGTTTTAAGTCGTAAATTTGCAGAAATAACCTTATTTTTATGGAGATTAAGTTTTTTAAAAAATCACTTCCAACACTTATTTTTTTAGTCGTTTTTTCGGTGGTTGTTATTCCTGTTTTTTATCATTTATTAAAAGTTGATAAAAAACTGAAAATTTACAGTCCAGCCGATTTTAATCCGCGTTTGGTAGATGCTTCATTAAAGCATGTACAAAAGAATCATAAAATTGCAGATTTTAAACTTATCAATCAGAACGGAGAAATTATTACCAATAATAATTATAAGAATAAAATTTATGTAGCCGATTTCTTTTTTACCCGTTGCACAAATATTTGCATTGCTATGGCATATAATATGAGTGAATTGCAAGAATATTATAAAAATGATGATGATATTTTATTTCTCTCACATTCTGTAACACCAACAATAGACAGCGTTGCTGTTTTAAAAGAATACGCGAAAAATAAAGGTGTTATTAATGGAAAATGGAATGTAACCACGGGGTCTAAAAAACATATTTATGAGTTGGCAAGAAAAAGTTATTTTGCTGTTGTTGATGAAGGAACTGGAGATGAAAACGATTTTATTCACACCGAAAACTTTATTTTAATAGATAAAGAAAGAAGAATTAGAGGTTCTTATGATGGTACCGAAAAAGAAGATATGGACAAATTAAAAGAAGACATCGCTATTTTGAAAGAAGAATATGCTTCTAAATAACTTGTTTAGAATGATTCTAAACTTGTATCTTTGCTTTTCAAATAAAAAACGTTGAGCACAATTGCATCTTTACATATTGGAGAAATGGGCTATATTTCTGAAGAATCTTTAGATTTTATTCCATTAAAATTACTAGAAATGGGTTGTTTGCCAGGAGCAGAAGTAGAGTTGGTACAAATTGCGCCACTAAAAGACCCTTTGTATATTTGCGTAAACGGAAGCCATTTGGCTATTAGAAAAGAAACCGCAGCACAAATTATAATTCTAAAAGCGAATTAATAGATGTCTAAAAATGATATAAAAGTTGCTTTAATAGGAAACCCTAATACTGGTAAAACATCACTTTTTAATCAGCTTACAGGTTTAACCCAAAAAGTGGGTAATTATCCTGGGGTTACGGTAGATAAAAAGCAAGGAACCAGTAAACTATCTACTACACAAAATGCAATTATTACAGATTTACCAGGAACCTATAGTATAAACCCTACTTCGATCGATGAAAGTATTGTTTTAAAAACCTTACTTAAAAAAGACATTAAAGAATCGCCAGACGTAATTTTGGTGGTAGCAGATGTAGAAAATTTAAAAAGAAATTTACTGCTTTTTTCACAAATTAAAGATTTAGAAATTCCTACAGTATTGGCCATTAACATGGTAGATCAAATGAGTAGAAAAGGCATTTCTATAGACTTATCGCTTTTAAAAAAAGAATTAAACACAGAGGTTGTTTTAATTAGCGCCAGAAAAAACCAAGGAATCGAAGATGTTAAGGCAGCCATAATTCGCTGTCATGTTGCCGCAAAAGCATCGCCTTTATGCGGAATAAACCATAAAATTGATCCCGATTATTTTAACAAACTAAAAGAAATTAGCCCTAATTACACCTTGTATGAATTGTGGTTAATGGTTACACAAAACAATTATCCAGAGACCATTTCATCAACCGAAAAACAAAAACTACTTGCCTTTAAGCAAGATGTTTCTAAACTGAAGAAATATCAACACAAAGAAACCATTTATCGCTACCAAGAAATCAATAAAATTTTAAAAAAAACATATATTGTTGATAAAAGTAAAGCAACAGACATTAGAAGTACATTAGATAAAATTTTTACACATAAAATTTTTGGCTATGTAATTTTTGCATTTATTTTATTAGTTATTTTTCAATCTGTTTTCGATTGGGCTACCTTGCCAATGGATCTTATAGACGGTACTTTTGCACAAATTTCCGATTTTGCAAAAAGCAACTTACAACCTGGTGTTTTTACAGATTTATTAACCGAGGGTATTATTCCTGGTATTGGCGGTGTTATTATTTTTATTCCACAAATAGCCATTTTATTTTTATTCATAGCCATTTTAGAGGAAACCGGTTATATGAGCCGTGTGGTGTTTTTAATGGACAAAATTATGCGTCGTTTTGGGATGAATGGAAAGAGTGTAATTCCACTAATTTCTGGTACCGCTTGTGCAATTCCTGCAATTATGGCAACAAGAACCATTTCTAGTTGGAAAGAACGTTTAATTACCATTTTGGTAACGCCATTTACAACCTGTTCTGCGCGTTTGCCAGTGTATGCCATTTTAATTTCGTTAATTATTCCAGAAACTAAAATATTTGGTTTCTTAAACCTACAAGGTTTAGTTTTACTTTTATTTTATGTATTAGGTTTTGCAACTGCAATTTTAGCCGCGTATATTTTAAATAAAACCTTAAAAATAACATCTAAATCGTTTTTTGTAATAGAAATGCCAAACTATAAGTTGCCATCTATAAAAAACATAGGGTTTGATGTTTTAGAAAAAACAAAAGCCTTTGTTTTTGGTGCCGGAAAAATAATTTTAGCACTCTCTATTGTGCTTTGGTTTTTAGCATCTAATGGACCAAAATCTTATAAAAATGCTGAAAAAAATACGGTAGAAAATATTAATAATCAGCAATTAACTGCAAACCAAATGCAACAAAAAATTGCTTCTGCAAAACTAGAAAATTCGTATATTGGTATTATGGGAAAAACCATAGAACCGGCAATAAAACCTTTGGGTTACGACTGGAAAATAGGCATTGCACTAATTACTTCTTTTGCAGCTCGAGAAGTTTTTGTGGGTACATTAGCCACCATTTATAGTGTAGAAGCAGCAGACGAAAACACTACAACAATTAAACAAAAAATGGCTTCTGAAGTAAATGAAACTGGTGGTAAGTTGTTTAATTTTCCTGTAGGAATGTCTTTAATGGTTTTTTACGCATTTGCTATGCAATGTATGGCAACTTTAGCCATTGTAAAAAGAGAAACCAAATCTTGGAAATGGCCGTTAATTCAGCTATTTGGTATGGCGCTGTTAGCCTATGTATCTTCATTTATTGTGTATCAAATTTTAAGCTAATGCAAGAAATTATAGCCTATTCAATTTTAATTTTAGCAATTTTTTTTCTCGTTAAAAAGTATGTTTTTCCATCAAAAAAAAACAAAAACTGCCATACAGATTGTGGTTGCCATTAAACCTTTAACACAATATTAGTACCCATTTGAGCGATCATTTTTTACTTTTGATGCTATTCAAATAAACACCAATCAGAATTAATTTATAAAAAATGAAAAAATCAATTTTATTAGTTGCAATTCTTGCAATTACACTTGTCTTTTCTTCGGAAACAATTGCTCAAAAATTTCCAAAATTAGACGTAAGTCCTATGGATGTTTCTGCATACCCAAATAATTGGCGAGAATCAGATAAATTAGTAAAAGTAGTATATAGCAGGCCTCAATTAAAAGGAAGGTCTTTAGACAAGTTAGCACCAAAAGATAAAGTTTGGCGAACAGGCGCAAATGAAGCCCCAGAAATTACCTTTTACAAAGATGTAAATTTTGGAGATAGAAAAGTAAAAGCAGGTACATATTCACTTTTTACAATTCCAACAGATGGCGATTGGACGGTAATTTTAAGCAACCAAAAAAATGTTTGGGGTTCTTATTTTTATGATAAAGCAGAAGATGTTACTAGAGTTTTTGGTACCGTTTCTAAATCCGAAAAAAGTATTGAAGCTTTTTCTATTGTATTTGAAGACAAAGGGGATGACGCAATTATGCATATTGGATGGGAAAACACAGTAGTTTCTGTACCATTAAACTTAGTAGTTTCTGCTCCTGTAAAAGGGTAATAAAACTAAATTTTTATTTACAGTCATAAATTTATTTATGACTGTTTTTTTTTGCAAAAAATATAGCACTTTACAAATGATACTATTTTGTAGAATAAACGTAAATTTGCCGCTTAAATAAAGAAGT